>JAJDBA010000046.1 GCA_029261675.1 Nitrospinaceae bacterium | reverse complement strand
TTGCCTCAAAAACTTTTTCGGCAACGTCCAGCATTCTTTTCGCAGTAATAGATTCTATTAATTCTCTTTCTTCCTGTAACGACATTTCCCTGGAATAAAGGTGAGGGAATGCATAGCGAACCACTTGCTTATAAGGATCATCCAGTTCGGAGTCGAGATCAAAGAAGTACCTTTTTTTGATATGAGCCAGTTCGCTTTCGGTCGGCCCCTCTGTTGCAAATGTTTTTATTTCCTTAAGCAGGATACGCGTTACTTCAACTACTTTTTCTGGGCGTACGGTGACATCAAAATCCATGGTACCCAAATCAGACATGCTGGTAGCTCGGCATTCAACGGAATAAACCAATCCGCGCTCCTCTCGCAATACTCGTTGCAGTCTTGATGTGAAGCCATCATCAAAAACCCGGCTTATTAAAGCTAAAACTAGAAAATCAGGATCATTGTAAGAACAAGAACGAAAACAGACCTGCAGTTCTATTTGGCTGTCAGAGTCTTCCTGGAAATGAAGCCCAGGGCGTTCCTGTTTTTCCGATATGCTACCAATAAAATGATCTTTTGGGATAGGCTCAACTTCATTTTTCAGAACAGAAAAATATTTTCTGGAAAGATCAATAACCTCAGCATGATCAATTGGCCCTGCAAACGCCAAGACCATATTGCCTGGCACATAATGTTTGTTGAAATATTCTTTCAGCATTTCCGTTTGAATGCTCTTGATTGTCTCTTCGGTGCCAATCGTTGGCCACTCCATGGGCGTGTCAGGATATAGAAGTTTACAAGCCTGATTATTTATATCGATGTTCACCCCTTCTTCATTGAGCTCTTCAAAATATTCTTCAAGAATAATTCCCCGTTCTATTTCAATTTCAGGAAAAGTAGGGGAGGAGAAAAACTCCGAGAATAATTCAAGTCCTTTATCAAGCTCCGAAACATGGGGGCTGAATCCATACTGTGTGTACTCTCCCAAAGTCGAGGCTCTAAGGTCGCGCCCGATATTTTCGAATTCCATATTTAACGCGATCGAGTTGGGATATTTTCGATTGCCGCGAAACATCATATGCTCCAGGAAATGTGAAATTCCGTTATTCTGAAGGTTTTCATAGCGCAACCCGGCGCGAACGAACATCGAAACCTCCATGGTGTGGATGTGGGGCATCTCTACCGTAACCACAGTCAAGCCGTTGGGCAAGGTGTCGCAAAAATATTTCAAAGCAAATTCTTTAACTTCCATATTTCCTTGGTATCATAGAAATCCCGTTAAGGACTTGTGTTTTAATAATTAGTAGACATTATCGCATAAAAAAATATGAATCAGGAAGACTGGCCAACAAAAGATTATCAAACTGCATTAAGCTATATTGCTGACCATGAAGACGAAGCCGCATCCAATATCATCCTGCCTGTGGATAAAGGTGTAACGGCTGTTTTGGGACTCCCTCTCTATGGTGCAGGATTCTACGGCATTTTCATGTTGTCTCCAATCATTCTTTTTATGCTAGTCACCAGCTACTTCATGCTCGTCATCCTCACTGCTGATTCAATGGAGATGCAAACCCAGATACTTTTTTCAGGGGGGTGTTTTTTTCTGTTATGGGCACTGGGAAAAGCATTGCAGCTCCTGATCGCTACACGCGAACTTTTCCCCAGAAAATATTTTACGACTTTAAGCGCAGACGGTATTTCATCTAATTACTCAAAACTACATTTGCCTTTTCATTCCAAAGTCACCCTAGCCTGGAATGATGTTGAAGCCGCTCGTCTTTATCAATCTCTATTTCCAGCGGGACTTTTTGCAGGTTTTCTCAAGGCAGATATTGTTGAAATCACTTCCAAGAGTGGGGATTTCTTGAAAATCCCTTTTCATGTCCCTTCAGGTCAGGCTACCTCTGCAGCAGACACAATATTGGGTTTGATCCATCAAAAAATAAAATAGCGACCATGTGCCGCCTGGCGTGGTTCAGGCTCACTCAAATAAAATAGCGTCTTCGCCTAATAGCGATTGAATCTCCTCAATCACTTCATCAGAGGGTTGGATGCGAAGATCGGGTGACACGGTGACGATTCGCTCCTTATTATCGGGGGAAATAAAATGCAGTCTCGTATCATTGTTACCCTTATGTGCTGCTAAAATATCTTTTACAGCCATCAGCGTTTGCTTTTCCAATCCTAAAGTACGGAAATGGATCATCACCCGTCCTTGAAATCGCTGTTTCGCCTGTATCAATGGAAACACTTCCTTGGCAATGACTTTCGGCATCGTCCCTTCTGAATCTACTTCCCCTTTTACAAGTATAGGTTCTTCCGCGAGCAAAAGGGCTTCCACTTCAGCGTAAATTTCAGGCCATAAAATCACTTCAATGGACCCATGCAAATCTTCCAGGGTGACGATTCCCATCTTATCACCTTTGCGCGTTGTCTTGGGAAGGTGCTTGATGGGAATACCCGCTAGACTGACTGATTTGCTACTACCTGCCTCTGCAACCGATGCCGAGGTTGCATCTGTAAACCAGGAAAGATCTTTGGTGAATCTATCCAATGGATGTCCTGTTATATAAAAGCCGATACTTTCCTTTTCAAATTTTAAGCGGTCAATTTCATCCCATTCTTTCACATTGCTTCCGTTACTTTGCTCCGGAACCACATCTTCTGCGAAGGTATCGAACATGCTCGACTGGCCGAGTTTCTGATCGCGCTGTTTGGCTTGCCCTTGTTCCATTGAAGCTTGCAGGTCATTCAACATCTGTGCTCGACCTTGGCCCAACGAGTCACAGGCTCCACTTTTTATCAGGCTTTCAAATACACGTTTATTTGCCAGTTGTAAATCCACACTTTCACATAACTGGATTAAGGAATTGAATTTCTTCAATCCTTCACGAGCTTCAATAATGTTATCGATAGCTTTACTGCCGACATTTTTTATCGCGCCGAGTCCGAACACGAGTTTGTTATCCGAAACTGAAAAGTCACGGTGACTCACATTTACATCCGGGGGTTGCACCGTAATTTTCATTTCGCGACAATCGTGAATATAGCGCAATACCTTGTCTGTATTGTCCATATCGCTGGTGATCAACGCGCCAAAAAACTCCAGCGGATAATGAGCCTTGAGGTATGCCGTCTGGTAAGAAACCTGAGCATAAGCTGCACTGTGAGATTTGTTGAAACCGTAACCCGCGAATTTCTCCATCAAGTCAAAAATCTTCTGCGCTTTTTTAACATCGATATTTTTAGCCGCCGACCCCGACATAAATTTCTCGCGTTGTGCTTCCATCTCTTCGGCTTTTTTCTTACCCATCGCTCGGCGTAACAGATCGGCGTCGCCTAAGCTGAATCCTGCCAGAACACTGGCGATTTTCATTACCTGCTCCTGATAAAGAATCACTCCCTGAGTTTCTTTGAGAATGTCCTCCAATTGGGGCAAATCAAATTTCAGCTCCATGGTTCCGTGCTTGCGTTTTACATAGTCATCCACCATGCCGCTTTCCAGTGGACCTGGCCTGTACATGGCTAGCAACGCGATAATATCTTCGAAACAATCCGGTTTTAACTTTTTCAACAGATCGCGCATGCCCGAGCTTTCCAATTGGAAAACACCCAAGGTTCTGGCATCGCATAAAAGTTTATAAGTAGCCGGATCATTCAGAGGAATCATGCTGATGTCCAGAACCTCGTCTCTGGACTGCTTGATGAGCTTCAACGCGTGGTGGATTACGGTTAGCGTACGCAGACCGAGAAAATCCATTTTCAGCAGGCCGAGTTTTTCAACACTGGCCATCGCATACTGTGTTACAACTTCGTCATTCCCGCCTTTATAAAGAGGACAAAATTCGGTTAGAGCTTTTGACGAAATCACCACACCCGCTGCATGTGTGGAACAATGGCGTTGCAAACCTTCCAGGTTTTTTGCGATATCCAGTAACTCCGCAACTTTTGTGCTTTCCTTGCGCAACTTGTCGAATTGTTTTTCTTCCTTGAATGCGTCATCTAGAGTGACGTTCAGTTTGTTTGGCACGAGTTTGGCTAGTTTGTCTACCTCACCATAAGTCATATCGAGTACGCGGCCTACGTCACGAATCACCCCTTTGGCGTTCATGCTACCAAAGGTGATGATCTGCGTCACATTCTGGTTGCCACCATATTTTTCGGTCACATATTTGATGACCTCTTCACGTCCGTTCATACAAAAATCGATATCGATATCGGGCATGCTCACTCGTTCCGGATTCAAAAACCGTTCAAACAGCAAGTCATACTGCATCGGGTCGATGTCTGTGATTCTCAAGGCATAGGCTACGACACTGCCAGCCGCCGAGCCACGACCCGGCCCAACCGGAATGTCCTTCTCCTTGGCATAACGAATGAAATCCCAAACGATGAGGAAGTACCCCGGGTACCCCATTCGTTTGATGATGCCCAACTCCTCGTCCAATCGCGCTTCATAGACGGCTTTGTCAAATTTGATTCCCAGCTTTTCCAGTTCTTCATAGCGTAAATTGAGACCTTGGCGAGACTGATCCTCCAGATACGTTTCCAGAGTGAAAGATTCAGGAACCGGGTAGTCCGGCAGGTTGAGCTTGTCGAATTCCAGTGCCAACTCACAACGTTCGGCTATTTTAACTGTGTTCTCAATGGCTTCTGGTGTGTCTTTGAAAAGCTCGATCATCTCGTCAGCAGACTTGAAATAAAATTCAGCCGCCGGATACTGCATGCGGTAAGGATCGCTTATGGTTTTACCCGTTTGCAGGCAGAGCAATATTTCATGGGCGCGAAAATCTTTGCGATCCATATAATGGCAGTTGTTGGTAGCAACGATGGGGATATCGAGTTTTTTCCCGATGGCTACAATATCGCGGTTGATGCGATCTTGATTTTCTAGACCGTGATTTTGTAATTCTAGAAAGAAATTGTTCGGCCCCATGATCTCCGCATACTGCGCGGCGACCTTGGTGGCACGTGGCACGTTCTCTCGGTTGACATTGTGCGCCACCTCCCCGCGAATACAGGAACTCAAAGCAATCAGCCCTTCAGAATATTCGGCTAGCAGTTCTTTATCTATCCGCGGCTTGTAATAGAATCCTTCCAAGTAACCTTTGGTGACAAGGCGTAGCAGGTTCTTGTATCCCTTTTCATTTTCACAAAGCAGAATGAGGTGGTAAGAGGCATCGCGTAGATTGTCTTTAGATTTCTTTTCGTGCCGACTCTCAGGAGCTACATAAACCTCGCAACCGATGATGGGTTTGATCCCATGTTTTTTCGCCGTGTTATAGAACTCGACGGTGCCGAACATATTGCCGTGGTCGGTCATGGCAACGGCAGGCATACCAAACTCCACCGCTCGTTTGATCAACGCATCATGACGAATGGAAGAGTCCTGCAAACTGTAGGAAGTGTGGAGATGAAGATGGACGAAATTGGAGGGGCTCATACCGCTATTTAATACCAGCTTAAAATGCTTAAATCAACTGGCACAAATAAAGGCCAATAAATCAATTAAACAGAGCAGATACCTACTTTTATGAGTGGAAGGCAACGATTCATTTATAGCCCCTTAAAGAAATGAGAAGTCAAAGAAAGCAATAGCGCGGGAAGATTGTTATTCCATTTTTATGGTGGCTCTCCGGGGAAACATGCCTCTCATATCAGAAGTTGGGCTTGTGTGAATATAAAAAAATTTTTCAAAAAAATAAAAATATTTTTACCAACAACCCCATCGCTAACAATAAACATAGATTTAAAGGGGATTAAAGCATGGGAGAGACATTAAACATTCTGGCATGAATATTGAAATACTTTAAATCAGTTAGTAATTAAATTTTTATTCTTGGTTCTATTGAAAGGGAAAAAAATGAAAAAATATATCGAAGTAAAAAATATCAGGGTTTTGGTTTCTATGTTTTTGGCAGGTTTTCTGGTTTTGGCAAACGGAGCCAGTGCTGGAAATACCGCTCATGACCTTTTTACGGAAGAAAAAAAGGCTAAAGGGTTCTCACATGATTATAAAACCCCCAGTCACGTAGAAACGGGAAAGGGCAATGTTTCTTCCAAAACGATGGGATCAAATCACGACCTTTTTACGGAAGAAAAAAAGGCTAAAGGATTCTCACATCATTATAAAAATCCCAGCGAAGAAGTAATGAAAGGATCCAATTCTTTTCCTATAAATACTGGACCAAATACGGGTCTTTTTTCTGAAGAAAGGAGCGTTAAAGGAGTAACAGAACATTCTCAATAAAAAGATAAGAATACACTTTGAACTTGGATCCTGCTCCAATAGAACCAAGGGAAAAGTGGGAGTAGGAAAGGTAAGTTGACTTAAGCTTACCTAAAAAAGGCCTCGGGGATTCATTCTCCGGGGCTTTTTGATTGAGTGTACAGGCGAACTTTCACCCAACCAGATGATTTTTTTTAATGAGGCCTGCTTAAAAAACAGATCATTTCTTCAAAACGCATTCAATCAGGCTAATTTTTTGTAACCTTTCCGGAAATATAATATCTAATATATAAAGTAGAAAACTCGTTTAGTTAAAGGCCAGCAATGAACTCCCAGGCAAACATAAAAAATTATAAAACTGAACCACAAAAACAACTGTCAATGAATGGAGGCCCGACTATAAAAGATAAAAGCGGTTTATTGTTGAAAGATAATTTTGTGAGTGAAGGGCCTAAAATTAAAAAAATTAAGGACAAGATCAGCCTTGTAGCAGATACAGATGTTTCCATTCTCATACAGGGAGAAACCGGAACTGGAAAAGAACTGATTGCACAAGTGATCCATGATAATAGCGAAAGGAAAAATGAAAAATTTGTAAAAGTAAATTGCCCGGCAATACCTCGGGAATTATTTGAGAGTGAATTTTTTGGTCATATTCGAGGTTCTTTCAGCGGAGCGGTCAGCGACCGTGTCGGGAGGTTCCAGTTGGCTCACAAAGGCACCCTGTTTCTAGACGAAATTACAGAAATCCCTCTGGATCTCCAAAGTAAACTGTTACGCGTTTTGCAGGAGGGGCAATTTGAGAGGGTGGGAGAAAGTAAAACCTGTTTCATTGATGTTCGGGTAATTTCGGCAACTAATCGGGATCTGAAAAAAGAGGTTGAAGCCGGGCGTTTCCGTGAAGATCTTTTTTACCGACTGAATGTTTTCAATTTAAATATACCTCCACTGAGAGACCGATTAGTGGATATTGATCTCCTGTTTGATTTCTACCTGAAGGTTTTTTGCGAAAAATATAGTATCCCTGTTATTTCCCCTTCTCCCGAAGAAAGGACTAAGCTGAAAAGCTACTCCTGGCCAGGAAATGTGAGAGAACTCAAAAATATGTTGGAGCGCGCAGTGATTCTATGTCGGAAAAGCCCTCTCAACTTCAGTCAGGTTCTGGATGAACTCCTAAATTCGATAGAGACGGATTTTCCCCAGTTTAAAGAATCAGAAAAAATCGTTGGCACAAAAGAAAGCGGTCTTCAGGGTTTGAACAAGGAGAATATTCTGAAAGCCCTCAATGCCACCAACTGGAAAATATCAGGGGATCGTAGTGCGGCTAAATTGCTGGGGGTAAAAGAAAACACTTTATGGAAACGGATCAATAAACTGGGATTGAAAAAACCCAAATAAGTCGATTAATAAAGCAACAGATTTAAACCATTACTTTTCAATCTGATCAATTCAGAGTGAGGTTTGTGAAGAATAGGAGGGGCGAGAAACGAAAACTTTATCCCTCTTGTTCTAATAAATCCTTGCCGAATATTTCTTCGGGTGTTTTACCTTCCCACTTGGATAAAGTTTTCACGTCGATGTCAAAGGCATTGGCCATTTCCTTTAATATAGCGTTTGTTCGCTCCTTACCGGGTGACGCTTCAAGCTTGGCTTTTAAAATCGCGTAACGTTTTTTAAATATTTTCTTTTTTAAACGTTTTTTCATTTATGTTTGGTTTCTTAAATTAATTTTCAAAGACACAAATGGCCCAGACTTGAACCACTCGACTAAATACAGCTAATTCAATTCTATCAAAAGCCAAGCTCGAATATGCGATTTTTCAACGGTTCGTGGCGAATGGAAGAGTTCAAGAGACTGTAGGGAGTATGAAGATGCAGGTGAACGAAGTTGCTCATAATGGAGTTTATAACTCTTTGCGGATTCCAAATCAACTGGCGCAGATAAAGGCCAGTTAATCTGAAAACAAGGTTCTAATCCGGCTCTCAAGAAAAAATCCCCCTTTCATAATCTAATTTAGACTTCTCTAACCTAATCAGATCAGGAGCCGAACTTCGAACATTAAATGGGGAATTGATCCACTCTCAAATAATAATAAAATAAAATACAGACTATTCAATTCTGACGCTGTCTCCAGATTGAACTAGACCACTTTGTATGACTGACGCGTACACACCAACATTGCCTTGGTTATGCTTTATCGCTGTTCGCAAAATACCAAGGTCCTTAGGGATATTACCTTGAGGTAAGGTGGGCATCACGCACCGAGGGCAAGGCTTTTCAATTTTAAGTCGAACCTGATTTCCAATAAGTATTGTGTGGCCCACCCAGCTATTTTCTGTGAAGGACAATTCTTCCCCAAAAGATTCAATAACAATGTTAGGTCGAAAACGCTGAACTTTGAAATCCCCTTCTGGGTAACAGTTTCGGAGCTTTGCAAGTGTTGAAGTAGTTAGAAGATGTACTTTTGAATCATCAAAAAATGTTCCCACTGGAAGCGCAAAATTGGTTTCGGTTTCTTCCTTTTCGCGTTCGTCCATACCTGGTTTATATTCTTCTGACTTTCCTGTCCAGGAGTCAGGTAAAGGTGAATGTATTCCGATTGTTTTAAATCCATTTGTAACTGCTAGTATTACCTCATGGTTGAATGTTTTTGAGAGAATTTGATTTATGTTTTTTTGATTGCTAGTCACCAAAGAACCATCATCCAGCCTAATACTGACATGAGGTGTGTCACTAATTGAGTCTGGAGACTCAATTATGGTGGCGCAAAA
>JAJDBA010000045.1 GCA_029261675.1 Nitrospinaceae bacterium | reverse complement strand
GCCTCTAATTCAAAAAGTCTATTGATAGAGAAATTTGCCGATGCATTATTTGAATTGGACAATTATCTCCCCGCCCCCGATATGGGTACCGATGAACATGACATTCAACAGATTTACGATAATCATTCAAAAAAACTAAATAAAGAAACCCATGATCGTGGCGGTGTCGGGCGACCGGTTGAATACGGAGGCATTCCAATCGATGACTGGGGATTGACTGCTCACGGATTATTTTCAGCGGCACTATCGCTTGAGAATATTTTAGAAAACTTCAGGCTTAAAAATTCCAGGATAGTCATTCAAGGTTTTGGCAATGTCGGTTGCCCTACTGCGATTAAGCTTAAAGAAAAAGGTGCTCTGATAGTAGGGGCCTCGGACATAAATATGGGGCTGTGGAACCCGAATGGATTGGATGTTGAGGAGCTTTCAAAAATTCGGAAGCAATCGGGAGGGCTAAGCCACTATTCCAAATCTGTCAATAAAAAGTTTGGGCCTGAGCAACTGGACTGGCTGTTGGAAGCTCCCTGCGATATTTTGATTCCAGCAGCAAGACCCGATGCAATAACAGCTAAAAATATCGACCGAATTGACTGTCGGCTTATTCTTCAAGGGGCTAACACGCCAAGCAGTAAGCCCGTGGAGTATTATTTAAAGCACAGGCGAAATATTTTGTCGCTTACAGATTTTATTGTTAATGCTGGTGGAGTGATTGGCTGTGCTGTAGAACGAAAAATGATTGAAGATGAAACTTATTCGATAAAAGTTCAAGAAAAAGACACACGAACCTACACAGAAAATCTTATTTTTGATACGGTTGCAAAGAATATGAAAGAAATATTTTCACGGATGAAAGAAGACTCTATTTTCCGAGATGCCGCCACCGACCTGGCAATGGAAAGATTAAAAACCAAAGAAGTGTGGCTTTAAGATTATTTTTCTTTCATAACAACTACCCCAGTCCAATTTTCAGGAGGCAAAACAATATAATCCCTGCACCGCTCTGACATGGTTTTGCTTGCCTGGTCGTTGCTGGCTTTGTATAAAGAAGTGAATGTTTTTTCTGCCAAATGAAATTCTCCTTTTCGATACAATTCTAGAGCCGATTCATATTCTGTTTTTAACTGTTCTTGGTCTTCACTGGCGTTTTTCTTTTCAGCTAGCACCTCAAATATTTGTGCTCCCTGCCCTCTGCCCTTCACCTGAATTGTATCCAACTCCCTTAGGAGAAGATCATGCTCGACATTTTTCTTGGTGAAGAGATCTATAATTATATCGGTGCCATACACTTTATTTATACCTTCCAACCTTGAACTATAATTAACGGTATCACCAATGCAGGTATACTCCAGATTCTTTTCCGAGCCTATATTGCCAACGATCATATGCCCGGTTGCAATACCTACGCGCATTCTAATTTCGGGAAGCCCCCTTGATAACCATTGAGGTCTCAATACTCGCAAGGTGTTTTGCATATTAATAGCAGCCTGACATGCCAGTAATGAATGGTTCCCGGGTGTGAAGGGTGCCCCCCAAAAAGCCATGATAGCATCACCAATATATTTATCGAGGATGCCTTGAGTATTCGATATTTCTTCGGTCATGGCCCCAAGATATTCATTTAATAATTTGATCAATGCCTCGGGCGCCATGGTTTCGCTGAAGCTGGTGAAATTTGCAACATCACAAAACAGAACGCTTTGATAGTTTCTTTTTCCACCGGGCTGGATTTTTTCAGGATTGGATAATATTTCTGTAACGATTGAAGGATGCACATATTTACCAAATGTCTCCTGGATATACTTCTTTTCTCTTAATCCCTTTAACATATGATTAAATGCCTTTGATAACTCTCCCACTTCATCTTTGGAGGTATGCTTTATTTCAAAGTCATAATTATCGTCGATGACACCTTTAGTTCCTTGCAGCAATAGTCCGAGTGGTTGTGCAATTCTCCTCGAAAAGAAGATGGAAAATAAAAGCCCTACCATTAATATCGCTATCCCGGTTATTAGAATTTTATCCTGTATTTTCTGAAAAGGTTCAAGTGCAGAATCCAGATTTGTTGCATAGAGATACCCCGTGGATTTATCATTGCTCTCGTAGAAACCTCTTTGAGTAATATAACGATCACCTTCGAAAAGAAACATTCCCGATCCACCAGAAATTCCCTCTAAATTCGCAATAACTTCATCAGCAAACTTATTTTCCACGTTATCGGCTACAATTTTTAAGTCACTAAAAAAAATCACCCGGAGAAAATCTTTTCCATTAGCATCACCTGTTAGTTCAGTTACCCATTTATCATCGATATTCTTTATAACAATCATCGCACCTACAGCATATTCATCGCGCAAAGATTCCTTCAAAGGCAAGCCAACCGAGCTCATCAGTTTACCGCCAGCAGAAATCATCCCTCGTTGTCCTGTACCCGTTTCCAAAATTGACTTAATGGGGAACTTTTCTAAATTAGCATTCACCCACAAACCAAGCTTTTCCTTTGCAGGATACATCCCACGGACTTTCAAATTATCATCGACCATAAACACCAAATCAGCATCGGTATCATGAGCAATTTCTTCTGCAAAGGAATAAAAATTATCCTTAATCTGCGAAAGAAAAGATCTGAACTTTTGGTCCGTGGTAAGGGTCTTGGCTATTTTTAGGATATGAAGACGCTCTTGATCCAACTGGCGGTCAAACCTTTGGTGGGTTTCTCTTAGCTTAGACGATAAGGCTTTTATTTCATGTTGCTCTGTCTCACTATTGGATATATAGAGAGTCAGACCTAATAGAAGAGTGGAAAAGAAGAAAAAAGATAAGAATATTTTTGCACTAAGGGTCATTCTTATTTGCCATAATTTTATCGACAGATAAAACTTGATTCAGTTTGATATTCTCCCCAGCTTTTATAGTAATATTCTTTTCAATAAAACCCAAGCGCCAAAACCAAAACAGAATTTTATATTGGCCAGGGTCAAGGTTTTTGAATATGTACTCATCTCCAGAAGAATGCATCTGACTTATTAAGCCAGCCCGTGAAAACAAGGTTGTGATTAAAGATTCATTTTCATCGCTTCCCAGTTCTAGCGTTCCTTCCTGTTCTACTTCAATTACCGAGCGTTTTCCCGGATTTACTGGAGAATAAACTTGGATACTATCGTCTTGTCCTGCCAGAAAAAATGTTAAAACTTTAGAAGAGTTATTTTGCACCCATAGCTTGTCGCCTCTGGTAATTGCCAAAGATCGATGCGACATTTTATCGTCATCTGCAATCAACAAATGGTCTTTTCCACTCTTCAAATATGGGTTAATTAAACAAACATAAAGCTCTTTCAATTTTCGGTAATTTACCATTTCTTTTGTGAAAGTAACCTCCCCATTAATCCCATAACCACTGCCGTCATCTTTTGATGCTTTCGCAATAATATCCTTGTGACTTTCAGCAGAAATTGTTCCATAGATTGCCCCTTTTCCGGGGACAATCTCAGGTGTGGATGAACAAGCACTGAGGAATATAAGAATAGTTATTATAAATTTAGTCATTTCTTCACGACCTTTAATTCAATTTCTTCATGAGATGCGGCATTCAATGTGATGGTAACAGGGACAACCTTATAGCGTCTATGGAACACAAAAACTTTTACTATCCAATCTCCAGCGGGAATATTAGGCAAGATAAATTTTCCAGGCCTTTCAAGAATTGTAAAATACCTTGTGTTTAATGAAATCATTCGTCCCTCCATTAACTTATGGACGGAACAATAAAAATTACCTGCCCCATTTTTATCTATTGTGATATCTAGAACAGAGCCTCTTTCTCCTAACCCCAGATCAAAATTTTTAAGACGACTCAATGAATAAATATTGTGATCAATTTCCCTGTCTTCATCGTTTAAAAACTGCACTTTATCACCGGGACTAACTACAAGTAGATCAGGATTAAACTGCCTACCTTTTTGCAAAATTTTATGCAATTTAGGTTCAAGTTTCAATTTTGATGAATCAGCAGGCTCCAGATAAATAATAAGATTTTTAAGGGTTTTTCCACCTTCAACTTCAATTTTACCGTTTAAATGATGAGCTTGAGCTAAAGTCGAAACAGAGAATAAAAAAAGAAGTGTGTATAAAAGAATTTTATTCTTATTTAGGGAAATTGAAAACATAGCAGTAGCTAAAGTTTAATTTGAAACGGCATATCATTTCTCTAGGGCAGAGTAATGTATACCCAATGATATCATTAGTCTATTGCTAGACATAACGCTTACAGCGAAAAAAAATGAAGGCTACCGAAAAGCACTATAAAATCGAGGGTTAGTTGGACTTGATTTCCTGCATGATGCGATCAGCACCCATCTCAATGAGCTCGTTGCCCATTTTTCTACCAAGAGCAACCGCATTGGTTTTAAGGTCGGTTAATTCTTTTTTGTACATCGTTTTGCCGTCGAGACTTGCAACCAAGCCTGTCAAAGTAATTTGATCGTCTTTAAGCGTGGCAAAAGAACCAATCGGGACATTGCATCCGCCCTCTAGTTGACTGACAAGTGCTCGTTCAGCATCGAGTGCATAATGAGTTTCCTCATCATCCATATCGGCAAGGAGTATTTGATTATCCACGTCATTTTTACGTGTCTCAATACCTACGGCTCCCTGCCCCATTGCCGGCAATAAAATTTCAGGGGGAATGATTTCCGTGATGCGATCGCTCCAGCCAAGACGAATAAGCCCTGCGGCCGCAAGGATGATGGCATCCAGCCCTTCTGTCTCGAGCTTTTTCAATCTAGTTTCTAAATTTCCACGAAGCGGAACCAAGTTTAGATCAGGTCGGTAATACAACAACTGTGACATCCGACGCAAACTGCCTGTACCAATCTTTGCCCCTTTTGGAAGATCATCTAATTTAATATCATTCCTTGATATCAAAGCATCAAAGGGATTTTCCCGTTTAGTTACACACGCGATACAAAGGTTTACCGGAAAAATAATGGGCATATCCTTCATACTGTGAACGGCAAAGTCGACTTCTCGTTTTAAAAGTCCTTCTTCAATCTCTTTAACGAAAAGTCCTTTGCCACCTATTTTGGCCAATGGAACATCCTGGATTTTATCGCCTGAGGTTTTAATGATTTTTATATCTACATCAAGGTCAGAATGGTGTTCGCGTAATAAGTCTTTAATCCAGTTCGCCTGCCATAAGGCTAGTGGACTGCCTCTACTACCAATTACTACTTTATTCATTTAATTAATCATCCAGATGAAATAAGTGCCGAATGGCTTTCAGGTATATATGACCGTCTTGCGATTGGGTTTTCTTTTTCAAATTAATAGTGGGTTTATGAAGAATTTTATTTACGATTGATTGAGTTAATAGATGTATGTTTTCCCTATCATCCGAGGAAAGATGATCCATGTTTTTTAGGTTTTTTTCAACTTCAATTTTCCTCATGTCTTCTGCGCGGTTACGCATTTCTACAATTGTGGGGACCGCATCGAGAGTTGAGAACCAGTTGTTAAATTTAGTTACCTCGTGCTTGATAATATCCATCGCATTTTCTGCTTCTTTTTGTCTTTCCTCCATGTTGGCATTGACAACATTTTGCAGATCATCAATATCGTATAGATAAACATTTTCAAGCTCGTTAACTTCAGGCGCAATGTCTCGCGGAACAGCAATGTCGATAAGGAATATCGGTTTGTTTTTTCGCTTTTGAATCGCCTTCTCCATCATTTCCTTTTGGATAATAAATGTCGGTGCTGCAGTAGAAGTGATGATAATGTCTGCCTTATGCATTTCTTCCTTGAATGCGTCGAAGTCCAAGGCGCAACCATTTAGAGTTTGCGCTAGAGCAGCAGCCCGTTCATAGGTACGACTCGCAACATATACTGTTTTTACACCATAAGAAATGAGATGTTTGGCCGCGAGTTCGGCCATTTCTCCGGTACCTACCAGCATGACCGAATGGTTTTCCAAATCTTCAAAAATCTTTTTAGCCAGTTCAACAGCAGCAGAACTTATCGACACGCCTCTTTCTGAAATACCAGTTTCTTCCCGGACTTTTTTTGCGACGTTGAAGGCCTTTTCAAATAACTGGTTTAACACCATGCCTGTAGAACTGAAAGAACGAGCTGTGCTGTAGGCATCCTTGACCTGCCCTAAAATCTGGGCCTCTCCCAACACCATGGAGTCGAGACTGGATGAGACCCGAAACAAATGTTCCACCGCCTGATTGTCACAAAAACTATAAAAGTATTGATCCAGGTTGCCACGAGAGATATTGTGATAATCGCAAATAAAGTCCTGCAATAACTGAATGCCACGATCGGTATTTTCTACTCGAGCATAAATTTCGACACGATTGCAGGTAGAGAGAATAATGTTCTCAATGATTTCCGGGCTGGATACCAATTCCTCCAGAGATGCCTCGAGCTTGGCTTGGTTGAAAGCCAGCTTTTCCCGAATCTCAACAGGGGTCGTTTTATGGTTAACCCCTACTAATACTAAATTTGGACCTGAAGTCATTTATAAAGTATGCAGAAAAAAAGTTCCTATTATCGCGACAAATCCTAATATTGCACCTTGGGCGGCTTTCTTACCTCTAAGGCCTGTTACCATTCTACCAAAAAACACGAGGCCATAAATCAACCAAACCATTACCATAGGCATTGTCTTTGCCAAATCCCACGCAAAAAAACCTTGATCCATTTTTGTATTCCAGATCGACCCCGTCATAAATCCCAATGTAAAAAGTGGAAATCCTATGGTGATAACCTTAAAGTTCAAGTCATCCAGAACTTCCAATGACGGCATACGAAAATACATGATGCCCAGTTTTTTGGTTTTAAGATGATGT
>JAJDBA010000044.1 GCA_029261675.1 Nitrospinaceae bacterium | reverse complement strand
GGGGCTTGGTAACAAAGTAGTCAACCCCGGAACACCTTTAATGGAAACGAAAGCTATAACCTCAAGTGATGTTCAAGACGAAAATGATCCCAATGCGATGAAAGGCTTTGCTGTTGTTAAAGCGGATAGCATGGAAGCGGCTGTTGAAATTGCCAAGTCTGATCCATTTTTAGAAAATGGAGGAACAATTCGTGTCTCTAAAATGATGGAAATGAATTAGATATATTTTTATCGCTAACAATAGCATTTTTTCTGATTGAGTTTGAATGATGCAATGCCCTAAATGCAAATTTGAACAGCCTGCCTCTGAAACTTGCACCCATTGCGGAATCATTTTTTCCCGATACAAAGAAGCCCAAGCACGAAAAACAACAGTCGCAAAAGAGTTTCGCCCCTCTCCTCCACCGCAAAATAATATTGGTAACAATTTATTTTTCTATTCGATGTGCGCTATCTTTTTGTCGGTGGTTTTTGCCCGAGCAATATTCTTTATGGAATTCCCTGTTTTTTTGGATCCATACTTTAGACTGTTGATGATGGGGACAATGATTTGGCTGAGCTTCGGAATTATTCCACGAGCTGCGGCCCTCTTTACTCGATTAGATGAAGAAAGCTATACAGAGTCGGAAAGATCCGGTTTGAAAGGGTTTAATATTTACGATAAAAAAGCCATCTTCCTTTTTTCAGTTTTTGGTTTGCTTTTTTGGGGCTACGTTGCGTGGGCGTTGTTAAGTGGTAGCATAGATTGTTTCGCGGGCAGAAACCGAACATGCCATGAAATTTATGATTCGGTTGCTGACCCAGGTGAGTTTTGGGTCACTGCATTAGTTTATTATATTGTGGGGTCGTTCCCTACCATTACAGCTTTTATGGGCTTGCAGGAACGGCGCAACAGAAAACAACGTTAATGAAAATTTGTTTAACAGTAAATTCTTCACCCTGGTCTGTTTTTAAAGGCGGCGGTCAGCTTGCGGTACACCATCTGGCCTGTTCCCTTTCTGCTAAGGGTCACGAAGTACATGCCTTGTATTCAAAATATCCTGATGAAAATTTTGATGTAGAGATTCCCTATAAAGTTCATTGGGCACAGCATCACGATTTCGCTACGGTAAATTTAAATATATTTTCCTATTCGAAGGTGCTTGCTCCGTTAGCGGCGAAAGAAAAATTTGATGTCATTCACGGCAATGCGGAAGAAGCTTGTGGTGTGGGTAATATTGCAGCGAGAATAAAGGCTGCTTATGTGTTCACTTCGCATGCACCGAATATCCCCACTACCGGTATGCTACGAGGCATGGCTCACCCAATTCGATTTTTAAAAAGCATCAACACTTATCTTTTACGACAAGCTATGGATGAAGCAGACCGTATTGTGGCTTTCAGTCAGTTTTCACGTGACCTCATTGTTAAAGGGCTGGGCAATGCTTGCGCTAACCGTGTCGAAGTTGTTCCACCTGGAATTGAAAGTTCCTGGTTTGAAGTGGAAAGAAATCAGAGTGCCTCTGCACAACTTTTATTTTGGGGACGAGTGGAAGAGGAAAAGGGGTTGCCTGAACTATTCGTTGCATTAAAAAAGATTGCTAATAAATTTACGAATGTAAAATTAACTCTGGTGGGCGAAGGCACCCGCTTGGGTGAATATAAAGCCTTTGTAGATTATCTTGGCCTAGAGGATCATGTCGAATTTACCGGATGGCTAAATAATCGAGAAATTCAAACTCTGGCAGCTAAAAGCAGTATTGGCATTTTCCCTTCTCGAATCGAAAGTTTTGGTTTGTCGGTGGTGGAAGCAATGGCAACGGGGTTGCCAGTGATCGCTGCACGTGGAGGTGCTGTCCCGGAAAATATCGAAGATGGAGAGACTGGAACGCTGGTACCCGTAAACAATCCCGATGCCTTGGCCGAGGCTATCAATAAGGCTCTGGAAAATTCGCAATCCTCAGAAATGATGGCAATAGCCGCAAAATCTGCGATTCAGCAGAAATTTTCCTGGGACCGAGCTGCTGGCAGCATGATCGAAATTTATAAGAATATCCGCATGAAAATCCCTTTGACATAAAGAAATCGGTTAAAATATCCGTTAAGACAGGAAACTTTCAGGTCTTTCAATGAACGAAACCCCCACGATCGAAAAAATTGAAAAAGCAGCCGAAATGAGGGAAATTGACGTTTCTGCTGTTTCTGCTACCCAAAAAAACAATCCAAATCCTACGAGGGAGAATTCTGTAAAAAAGTGGATCAAGAAGATTCCGTTTTTCCCTGCTATGGATTATTTCCGTCGTAAGGTTTACGACTCACCTCTATTCGATGGATCGGTTCGTCCCTTGGCAAAAACTCTTGAAGAATGGCCCGGTGCCTTATTGATCGACATCACCAATCGGTGCAACGCGAAATGCGTTTGGTGTCCGAATCCAGATCTCACTAATGTGGGTGCAATGGGTATGGATGTGTATCGAAAGATCATTGATGATTTTGGAACTCGCGGGGGGGTCCTAACGTTTGGTACATTTGGCGAACCCTTGATGGATAAGTTTATGAAGGAGCGCATCGAATATCTCAAGCGTTATCCTAAAATTCATAAAGTTGAGGTTCTCACTAATGGATTTTTCCTCAACGATAAAATTGTTCCTACACTTCTTGAGCATGGGGTCGGGGTAGACATCAGTCTCGATGAACTCGACAAGCAGACCTTTGAAGATGTAAAAAAAATGAGTTTCGATGTGGTGCGCGACAATATCGTAAACTTTCTCGAAGAAAATAAGAAAGCAACGCGACCTGTTCCGGTAAACATTCGCATCAAGACTCTGAAAACGGTGGAAGAAACCATGGAGCAGGAGTTATTTAAAATAATTTCCTCTCACGATTGCTCGGTGGTGCTGAACTCCATCGATGACAATATTATTTCCAACTGGGCTGGGAAACTGGATAAAGAATCTTTTGTCAAAGAATACGAAATCTCCACCAACAACAAAACGCGCTACACGCATAAACGGTTCAACCAAACCAACGTTGCCCCCTGCACGCAATTATGGAAATGGATGGTTGTCTATTGGGATGGCAGTGTGGTGCTTTGTTGTGCTGATATGTTTTCCCGCACCGTTGTCGGCGATCTGAAATCAAACTCCATTACCGAAGTCTGGAATGGAGCGCAGCTAAAAAAATACCGCGAACAAATGGTGAGTCGGAAGCGTTTTGACGTTGCCATCTGCCAAGATTGCGATATCCATTTAAGCTGGCATAACCTGAAAGAATATTACGATACCAGCGGCAATTTTTTACCTGACAAAAAATTCATCATGGGCTAGTGCGGCCAAACGGCCGCAGATAAAAGGTCGTTTCCCGTAAAGCTTCAGGTGTTATTTGAGTTTTTTACTTTAGCCTGCTTGCAGCTCTTCAAAATGACCTCTCCAATTTTCAAATTTCCACAACCTGCTGAACTAGATATCACTCTGGTGATTGTCAGTTTTAATACACGCGAAATTCTATTGCGCTGTCTGGGTTCGATTAAAAAGCATACTCATGAAATTTCTTATGAAATCATCCTTGTTGACAATGCTTCCGAAGATGGAACCGTCGAAGCTGTGGTTGAACTTTTCCCTGAAGTGAATGTGATTGCTAATAAAGACAATCGTGGTTTTTCAGCTGCCAATAATCAGGGTATTGTCGAATCAAAAGGGCGGAGAGTCGCATTGCTGAATCCCGATACGCTTTTAACGGAGAACAGTTTTAAAAAAATTATCGATTTTATGGAAGCACATCCAGAGTTTTCTATTCTAGGTACGGGTATCGTTGATGAGAACAACCAGCCCTGCCCCATCCGCTTATGGGAAGACACTCCGCAGGATGCAGCATTAAAAATCATGGGACTCTATGACCCGGCCGAAGAGCTAAAAATGATGGGCCCGATGAAGGCAAAGGAAGCAAAAGTGATTTCCGGTTGTTGTTTTGTGGTTAGTCGAGACTTGGTCGAGTCTATCGGTTTGATGGATGAAAATTATTTTTTGTACAACGAAGAAGATGATCTTTGCCGAAGAGCTAGAAAAGGGGGGAAGAAAATATGTTTCTACCCAGAAACCTCGGTACAGCATTTACACGGTCGAAGCACACATCAGGATCGCCATCGTAAAAAGGTGATGATAGAAGCTTATCGAAGTAACCTTTATTTTTATTCCAAACATTATTCCTTCGTTTGGAATAGAGTTTTGCGGTCTCTTTATAAAATGACTTTCTTTTTAGGATTATTGCGCTCCACATTCCGTCACATCACAGGTTCTGCTACGGTAGATGATTCTGTATCATTAAAGCTAAAGCTTCTATTAATGAGTTCGGAAAAGAGCCGTTGACAAAACCTCTTATTGTTTCTCACCTACAAACAAAAGATAGTTGCACGAGGTCCAGGGAAAAAACTTTCGCAGTATCGCCGCTAAACCCTCTGCAAGCCTGTTTGTTCTGCCATTGGTATCTTTGTGGAAGCATTCGCACCCCAGATATAAATTGAAGCTGTGGCTCATCGGTTGCTCGTGAATGATCTTGAACTTGGATGTCTCGAGGATGATGCGCATCTCATCCCTTCCGTGCAACTTGAAATAGGTAAGATGTTCTTCCTGGGGTTCAAGAGGCGGTTTGCCCATAAGTTTTCTTATCAGACCATTCCTTCTTAACTTATGTAGAAAATTCTGATCGTCGTAGACGAATTGTGTTACTGGATTGCTTGCCGGGACCATCATAAAAATCAATCCACCAGGTTTTAAAACCCGATGGGCTTCAACAATGGCGTCTTGGGGGCCTTGCGGAAAATGTTCGACCACACCATAAGAAAGGTAAGCGCCGAAAGTCGATTCAGGGAAAGGTAACGCATGCACATCAGACTGCGCGAGAACCAGATTGGGATCGTATTTCTTGACCTGTTTTAGAGCGGAAAATATATAATCAATTCCCAATATTTGATAATTTTTACTATTAAAATGAATCAGTTTGGGGCCGAGCCCACATCCCGCTTCCAGTATGAGATCGTTTTTGGGAAGAAACTTTTCCAGGCAGTCAAATTCTTCCTTAGTGCGCGGGTACTTATTGGTCTTTAAGAGAGCCTCAACCGAGGTTCCTTCCCACTCCTCTTCGAACTCGCGTTTGATATCCTTATTTATCGCTTGAAGATCCATTTGTGTTCACGGTTTGGTTTATTTTGTTAAAAACGGGAGTTTTACTGTAAGATAATGACTTAATTCTGATGCAAGGTAACATGAAAAGATTCGATGTCATAGTAATAGGGGGCGGCCACGCAGGTTGTGAAGCGGCTTTGGCCTCAGCGAGAATGGGTTGCGCCACGGCGTTAGTAACCCTCGAAGCGGATAAGATTGCGCTTATGCCGTGCAACCCTGCCATTGGTGGGGTAGGTAAGGGACATATTGTGCGGGAGATTGATGCTCTTGGAGGCGAAATGGCCAAGGTTATTGATAAGACCGGTATCCAGTTTCGGCTATTAAATTCTTCAAAAGGACCTGCCGTTCATGGTTACCGTGCCCAAGCCGATAAGCACCAATACAAAAATGCCATGCGCCGGGTTCTCGAAAACACCGATAACCTCGAACTTATCTATGAAGAAGTCGATGAACTGATCATCGAAAATGCCGAGGCCAAAGGAATACGTACTGGCAGCGGAATAGAATTACAATCTGCAACGGTTGTTATTACCACAGGAACTTTTTTAAATGGACGTATTCATATCGGGCTCAGCAGCCGACCCGCTGGCCGGGTGGGTGAAAAACCATCGACAAAATTATCGCAATCGTTTCTCGCAGCAGGATTCGAGCTCGGTCGCCTGAAAACAGGACCCCCTCCCCGTCTAAAACGCGACAGCATCGACTTTTCTCGGTGCATTGTACAAGATGGGGATGAAATCCCTCGTCCTTTTTCTTTTTCCACTTCTCATATCGAGCGCAAGCAGGTGCCTTGCTATATCACCGCAACGAATGAAAAAACAGCCGAGGTGATTCGCAACAATATGAACCTGTCACCGTTATACAGTGGAATCATTGAAGGTGTGGGACCGCGTTACTGTCCATCTATTGAAGACAAGGTGGTTAAATTCCCTGATAAAAATTCGCATAATATCTTCCTCGAGCCAGAAGGTCTGGACACAGACTGGATTTATCCCAACGGTATTTCCACCAGTATGGATGAAGATGTGCAGCGACAACTGGTTCACACAATTCCTGGGTTAGAAAAAGCTGAGATTGTTCTTCCTGGTTATGCGGTGGAATACGATTTTGTTCCACCGACACAGTTAACGCCTTCTCTCGAAACGAAACGGGTGAGTGGATTATTCCACGCGGGGCAAATCAACGGAACTTCTGGCTATGAAGAGGCCGCTTGTCAGGGGTTGATGGCAGGTATCAACGCCGCACTCAAGTCGCAAAAACGCAAACCGTTTCTGCTGACAAGAATGGACAGTTATATTGGTGTGCTCATTGATGATCTTGTTACCAAAGGCACGCAAGAACCTTATCGTATGTTTACTTCCAGAGCCGAATATCGATTGATTCTAAGGCAGGACAACGCAGATCAAAGGTTGATGGGGAAAGGCCATGAACTCGGCCTGGTAAACGAAAATCTTTATAGCCACTGTATGGAAAAATACAATGCCGTGGAACGTGAGATACAAAGACTGGAATCAACAACCGTGGTGCCCAACTCAGACACACTGACCCGACTGTCCAAACTGGGGATCAATGAATTACGCAACGCAACAACCTTGAATGTTTTATTGCGTCGCCCCGAAGTGACACATGATGGATTGCTTCGCGCATTCGAAGGCGAGGCAGTTCCGCGATTGGTCGGCGAACAGGTAGAGATTCGCGTCAAGTATGAAGGGTTCATTGCTCGACAGAATCAACTGGTGGAAAAACAGAAACAATTAGAACATTACCGTATTCCAGAAGATTTTCAATATGAAGGAGTACCCGGTCTTTCGCATGAAGTAGCGCAAAAGCTGGAAGAAATCCGTCCCGTCACACTTGGGCAAGCCGCACGTATATCCGGAATCACGCCTTCTGCTATCAGCCTCATAATGCTGTTGCTCGAAAAAAACCGCGTGTCTTCCTGAAAATATTTTTATGCACAGCGATTCCATTCAGTGGCAAATAGAAGTTGATAAAAAAGACATCGCTTATATCGTCAGCATCTTTGAAGGCTACGATCACTTGGCGGTGGTGCGAACCATAGACCCCGCGCGTGGCCTCATCGAACTCATGATCTCTCCCGATTTTTTAGAAGATACCCGTAAACTCACTGAAGCCCTTGCCAAAGAAATCCCCTTCCGCCGAGTTAGCACTTGGGAGCAATAGGGCGGGGCAGCGTCTCCCAAGTCACAATTCCAAGCATGTGAACAAGATATTTACATATTCCCATAAAAACATTTAAAATTGAAAAACAGAAGGAAGATTATAGTGCTGCGTCGATCGGTTGAGAACGCCGCCAGTCTTGTCTCGGTTCTTACTCCACAATTTTTAGAGAAAAAGGATATGGCATTACCATTCCCATTAATATTGAGAAATTCATTATGCAAATATTGAAGTCTGGCTTTATTAACAATTTAGCTCATAATTCAATATCATATTTATGCAATATTTTGTTGTTAGCGCTTATGACGATTTGGGTTGCACTCCCAGCTTGGGCTACAGAAGAGCGTCCCTCCTTCAATTCTTTGAGATATAAAGAGGATTACAAATTTCTCAAGGACCCCAAACAAAGAACCGATTTTTTCGACCCTATAAAATACATTCCACTCAATAGTTCCGGGTCTCTTTATTTGACTCTAGGCGGAGAAACACGACAACATTTCGAGTTCATTGATAATGCTAATTGGGGTAGAGGCACTCAGGATGGCGATGGCTATTATCTGCAACGTTATCTTAGTCATGCAGACTTGCATGTTGGTAATCGTGCTCGTTTATTTTTTCAACTAATGGCGGGTGTCGAAACTGGCAGAAAAGGAGGGCCGCGAGGCGTGGATAAGGACTCGCTTGCCGTGAATCAAGGATTTGTTGATTTTGATTTAGTGGAAAACTCGGGGCAACGTCTGATGCTCCGTGCAGGACGCCAGGAAATTGTTTTTGGGAGTAGACGGTTTTTTAACTATCGTGAGCGACCCAATATGCGCCTCAGCCATGATGGTGTAAATGGAATATTGCAAAAGGATAAATGGGATGTGCGTGCCTTTCTGGTACGCCCTGTAACTATCAATCCTCATGTTTTTGACAACGACTCTGGCCCCGCAAAGACTGTTTGGGGACTTTATGGAGTACGAAAAAAATTGCCCTTTTCTTTAAATGCCGATCTTTACTATTTTGGCTTGCACAGCCGCAGTGCAAGCTATGATCAGGGGAGGGCAGAAGAAACGCGCCACAGTTTGGGAACCCGAATTTGGGGCAAGTATAAAAACCTGGATTATAACTTTGAAATTATGTATCAGTTCGGCGAGTTTGGTCAGAGTGATATTCATGCCTATACCTTTGCATCTGATACCGGTTATACCTTGCCACTTAGTGGGAATGGGAAATTACGTTTCAGTCTGCGAGCAGATATCTATTCGGGAGATGACAATCCTAATGATGGCAAGTTGAATTCCTTCAATCCATTTTTCCCGAAAGGGAAACACATCAGTCAACTTGCCGCCAGTGGACTCATCAACCAACGGGATTTACACCCTAGAATAACTTTGACTCTGGACGAACACTGGTCTCTCACCACAAGCACTTTATTTATTTGGCGGGATAGTTTGAGTGACGGTGTCTACTCCATTGGAAACGGGCTGTTACGTAGCGGTCAAAGCAGCCAAGCCCGTTATGTCGGCACACAACCTGAACTGGAAGTGAAATACAGTTTTAATCGGTACGTTGATCTAAAAGGAATATTTGTGCATTTTCGTGCTGGAGAATTTCTTAAGCAAACTTCTCATGGTTTTGATACCAATTACCTAGGTTCCATGATGACCTTCCGCTTCTAATCCATATACTGTTTCCTCAGGAGAGCGTCGCTTTTCCTCTAATAACTGCCACGCCAGTTGGTTTGTGGATTTGGAAAATAAAAGATGCCTCTAAGTAGTTAAGTTGGTGTTCAAATAGAAATAGTAAAGGAGCAAAAATGATTCGACGTAATATGCATGTTCTCGCAGTGAGGGATCTGCAAGAATCTATGACTTCTTATCGCGATGTACTCGGATTTTCTATTATAGAAATAGGAGATGACGGTTGGCGTTTATTTGAGCGTGATGAATGTCGGATAATGGCTGGCCATTGTCCTGACTCCACTCCAGCTCGCGATCTAGGGGATCATTCCTATTTTGCTTACTTTGTAGTCGATAATGCACAGGTGCCCTAGAATAGAAGGTTAAATGATCAACAAATTTGAACGCAAACTCACCTTCACGCGATTACCAGATATTTCTCCAGACGAGATTATTGGCCATATGTCTGACGCCCGCATTGCAGAGCACATGCCCCTCCTCACATACAAATGGGACCAATATAAAGTTACCGAATTCGTTGCAGCTAAAGAAGCGTACTGGCATCGCGATGGACTTGGTCATTGGGCGATCCTATATAACAACATCTATGTAGGATGGGGTGGATTTCAGAAAGAAGGTGGTGAATGGGATTACGGGTTGGTGCTGAAGCCAGACTTCTTTGGGCTTGGTGCGCTTATCTCAAAGAAGGCAATTGAGTTTGCTGTAGCCAATGAACAAATTCCTTTTGTGACATTTCTATTGCCAACATCGCGTAAGAAACTCAAGGGACTTGCGAAACTTGGAGCTAGGTTTGTAGAAGAGATCGAATACGATGGCGCCCAATTTCTAAAGTATCGCCTAGATACAAAATGATCCGTTCGGCCTCAAGCTAAATACCCACTGTTGGACGAATGCATATGTTAAATACTTTTTCTAATTAATCGGTATTAGTCGAGGGATTTTTTTACTTGTGGCTGAAGCTTGAAAGAAATAGCAAGACGATTCCATAAATTGATTTGACCAATCAAGATAGTCAGATCCACCAATTCTTCTTCCGAAAAATGCTCTTTCATAAAGTCATAGTCCTCATCAGGGGAATAGGTTTCCGATATTAACGTTACTGATTCGGTCCACTTAAGAGCGGCACGCTCTTTTTCGGAAAAGCACAAAGACTCTCGCCACACCACAACAAGATTAAGCTGTGCATCGGGTGCTCCGATTTTTTTTAATTCTCCATAATGCATATCCACACAAAAGGCGCATCCATTTATTTGAGAGGCGCGCAGCTTAACCAACCCCATTATTCTGGAGCCGAGGTTGGTATTTTCGAGATAAGACTCTACTCCTATCAACGCTTTCATAGCTTTAGGAGAGCTTTCATGGAAATCTATGCGGCCGTTCATATATATCCTTGATAGAAGTAGTTATTAATACAACGACCTTATCACGGATAAATTTTATCTGCAATAAAAAAATACTCCATAGCAAGCGTTTCCTTTCTTGATTGTAATTGCCGGGCATACTATATTTTATCTATGAAAATAAGTAACACTGTAGAATGGGCGATCCACTGCTGCACCCTCCTTGCCGGTCTGCCTAAGGGTGTCAATCTTTCCGCAAAAGATTTAGCGGAATACCATGGAGTTCCACATCCTTACCTGGCAAAAGCCCTTCAAACACTTTCGAATGATGGAATCGTGAAAACCATTTCGGGCCCCAAAGGGGGTTACCAGTTAGCAAAGGAGCCCAATAATGTTTCTTTGCTCGATATTGTTTTATCTATTGAAGGGAGCGACTCTTGCTTTGAATGTGAAGAAATCAGGCAGCAGGGCCCTACTGCCCTCAAAAGAAGTGCTTCCTATAAACGACCTTGTTTAATCGCAGCTGCGATGTGGAAGGCGGAAAATGTATGGCGAAGCGAGTTGGATAAAACCAAGCTGTCACATTTAATCGAACAGGTGATTATTGAAGCTGACCCCAGGCAGATGAAAAAATCTCAAGACTGGATTGAAAAAAGAACTCCTTAATATGGTGGGCAACAAAAACGGACGGGAAACGGGTGAGGGACGGCCTTATCCAAATGATGTGAAAATTTGGCTGGGTGATTTTAAAAATAGAAAAGTTAAACATCAATGCTCGCTATTGGCACCGTTCTCAGCCAATACAGCATTATTAGTTTATGAACGACTCGTTGGTCCCTCGCTATGTGGATGGCAGTGCTGGTGAACTATAGTAAAAAGCGCAACAACCTATTTTAGCTTTTCGGGTATAGACCTATTCCCAACGGGCGTGGCCCGTTAGTAGTGGATAAGGGAGTGTATGGGGGTGTCTTTGAGTTTTTCTCGTCCATTCAGGAAATCCAGTTCGATTAGAAAAGCGGTCTCTACAATTTCCACGTTTTCAAAATTGCTACGTATCAAGTTCAAGGTGGCCCCAAGGGTTCCTCCGGTAGCCAACACGTCATCGATGAGGACGATACGTTCTCCTGGTTGGAAAGCATCCTGATGAATTTCGATCGTATCTGTTCCGTACTCCAGTGAATAGGTTTTCTGATAAGTTTTATAAGGCAATTTTCCTGGTTTGCGAACCATCGTGGTACCTGCTTCGAGTGCATAAGCCAAGGCTGATGCGAAGATAAATCCGCGCGCTTCGACTCCGACTACCTTATCAATCTGTTTATCTGCATATCTTTCTTTTAACGTGTTGATGGTTTTCCCAAATGCAGATGCGTCTCCAAGTAGCGGAGTGATATCTTTAAAAATAATTCCCTCTTTAGGAAAGTCAGGAATATCGCGGATGATTTGTTTTACAGATTCCATGGGTGTGCCTTTCTTTGGATGATCTAATGCTTTTAGTTTTTAACAAATATGTATGAAATTATAAAATTTATCTTTTCATTGGTAGATATTTTATAGGATTTTTAGGTTCAGTATCGTTTCTTACTTCAAAATGGAGATGCGGTCCGGTGGAGCGTCCTGTGCTCCCCATTAGTGAAATTTTTTGTCCCTGTTTTACGCGGGTGCCTTTTTTTACCAATATTTTTGAGTTGTGAGCGTAAACGGTAGTAAGGTGATATTCGTGCTTTATAATAACCATTTTTCCATATCCGGTTGGCCCCCAACCACTGAAAACCACTTCACCGTCAGCGGCAGAGTAGATGGGCGTTCCTTTTGGCGCGGCGATATCAATACCTTCATGCTGACGTCCGTTTCGTTTGCCAAAACTTGAAGTAAGAGTACCCTTTGTTGGCCATGCAAGAATTCCTTTACGAGGTTTGACAGTCGGAGTTTTTTTATTTTTCGCAGAACGTGAAGGAGAGGATGCAGCAGGAGAAGAGGTTTTTGGAATAGAGAGCACACGACTTGCGCCGGGTATCCATAACTGCATCCCCTCTTTAATTTTTGATGCATCTCTTATAAAGTTTGCGCGTCGTAAAACTTCCAGATCAATTTCATAAGCCAACGCGATGCGATACAGAGTCTGGCCTTTTTGTACCGTGTGGTGAATGCCGAATTGTTTATCGGGCCATGGGTCGAACTGGAACCCCTGACAAGCCGTCAAAAATAAAAAGGCTATAATAAACAAGAATTTGAAATTATTACGGAAGGGCATATTTCGAGGCGAAGTGAGATATAACTTATTGAAAAGTATATCATTTTTTCAAATTCGTTTACAAGTTCCGAGGCATCCTGTATAAACGAAAAATCGTTTTAAACCTGTTTTCAATTGAGACACTGGTGATGAATTTCTATAAATCGTTTTCTATTCTTTTAGCAACAGCAATGTTGTTTGGCTGTGGACCGAGCGAACCCGCACCGGATATTTTTGCACTGCCTGTTTCTTATACGGTTGGCAAAAAACCCGAAGTGGTTATTGCCCACGATATGAATAACGACGAGTTCCCCGATATTGTCGTTGTGAACTCAGCCGATCGTACCTTGAGTTATTTCGAAGGTCTGGGAGATGGAACATTTAAAGACGGACAGATTATTGAAACCGGTCGCGAACCTTTTGCAATAGAGGTAGCTGATTATAATGGTGACTACATTGCCGATATCGCATTATGTAATTATGGTGATGGTGAAGTTTCTATCATACTCGGACAAAAAGACGGGTTATTCAAACTGAAGACCAATGTGAAGGTCGGGCGTTTGCCCATTGCTATAACATCGGGTGATTTCAACAATGATGAAATAAAAGACCTCGCAGTAACCTTGCGATTCAACAAAATGATCATTCTCCTGGGTGTCGGTGATGGCACGTTCAAAGTAGCCGAAGCCTACCAGGCGGCGCCCACTCCCGCTCATATGGCGGTTAGCGATTATAATGGCGATGGCAATCAAGATATCGCCATGGTTCTCAACGCAGTGAAGGTTCGATTTTTGAAAATGTTTTATGGCAACGGCGATGGCACCTTTGCACCCCCCAAGTTGATAGAGGGAGGCAGTCAATCTTCTTTTCTCACGCATCACGATATGAATCTGGACGGCCATCTCGACCTGTTGACATCGAGTCCGATGAAAGACAGTCTCAGCATTTTTATGGGAAACGGAAAAGGCGACTTCACCAAAATGCAGGACTTTGCCGGAGAGAAAGGCCCACATAATATTGTCGTAGGCGACTTCACCGGCGATAAAGTTCCCGACATTGTTGTTTGCAACCGGCGTGGAGGGTCTATTTCTATCATCCCCGGCAATGGTGATGGAAGTTTTGTTTATCCGCATTACAACTATGTCGTCGGCTCACAACCCCGGTCTATTGCCGGTGCCGATTTTAATCGCGATGGCATGATGGATATCGCCGTGGTGCTCTACCAGAAAAAAATCCTCGAAGTCTTTCTAAGAAAAGCCACCGCCCCCAAAATGGATCTATAGCCTGATCTGCCTGCAAAGGTAAGGCCAAACCTCACTTTTAACCTTTCTTTTCCCTATTTCAATACAGTAAAATTGTAAAGATGTTGTCTAAACAAAGAACAGGCAACTCCAAGCGAGAGACCAAAATAAAAACACACGTAAAGGGACTAAGACGAAAATGTCAAAAGAATATAAAAGGATCAATAGTGACAAACATAAGTCTATAGGACAAAAAGAAGTAGAGCAGATGAAGGGCACACGCGAGATGTCGAGCGAAGAACGACAACAAAGCAGAAGAAGGAAAAAAAGAGTGGGTGGGGATGCCTTGCGACACCGATAGGCTTCAACCTAAACAAACGAGAGAGCAAAAACACACGCAAAGAGGCAAGGACGAAAATGGCAAAAGAATACTTACAGACACATAGTGACAATGGTGATAAAAGGCGAGGTAAGACTTTAGGGCAGAAAGAGGTAGAGCAAATGATGGGCACACGCGAGATGTCAAAAGAAGAACGAAAACAAAGCAGAAAAAAGAACAAAAAGGAGATGAGAGGGCCAGACGATACCCACAGGAACACAACCTGAACCAATTTCCTAATAGGCTTATACGCGCTCGAATATGTGAAGGTTCATCACTAACCACCCCAGCACCACCCATCGCCACCAGCTTCAAACGTACTGCCCTTCTAGCATCCGCTTACGTTCAAGAAGCTCCTTATATTATCCTCCATTGCCGGTGCCGATTTTAATGGCAATGACATGATGGATATCGCCCTCTACCAGAAAAAATCCCTCGAAGTCTTCCTAAGAAAAGCCACCGCCCCAAAGATGGATCTATAGCCTGATAGGTACCTGCAAAACTAAGACCCTCGAATAACCCCACTATTAACGCTTCTTTTCCCTGTTTCAATACAGTAAAATCCGAAAGCGGAAATCAAAGGTTCAACTTGTAGTCAAGGAAAGACTTGACCCCTTTAGGGGAATAGGCCCTGCTAAAACCATTTCCTAAAAGTAAATGATATTGACGTGTTTTCTTTAAATATTTAAGTACCTCCTCAAAGCTTTTTAAATTGTTGTTCATGAAATTTTATTTCGCATGTGTTTTCCGTCTTTTTTTCTTATCGGGTAGAATAAGAGGCTCTGTTATCTTTTGATAGAATTCAAATAAAAATTTAATCCGTTCTTTTTCGTCTTTAAAGGCCGTTTTTCGATAAGCTTTGTCAACGACTTTATCAAGAGTATGGTGAGCCTTTAACAAAGCGGGTGGCATAGTATTGGGGTCATAAAGGTCGGCAAGAGTGCTTTCTGGATATTGATCTCTCACCTTCAACACAGCATCCGCTTTAACCGCAATATCTTTTTTTACTTTTTCATTAATATCGGGCCAAGGGAAATTATTATAAACCAGCTGATTGGAATATCTGTAATCGCTTTTTAACCGCCCACAAACATACCGAACCCAAGACATATGTATCGCTGAAGTCAAGACACCAAAATGAAATTTATTTGCTCCAGGAATAATTAAACAAAGATTGCTACAAATCACGGAGGCATCAAAGAAGGATATGGGAATATATTCACGCCTCTCTGAGCTGACGGATGGGATAGCAATATAAGTGCTTTCTTTGTGGCTTGTAAAACCAAATAGGGAAGGAGATTTTGCAAGATCCTTTGTAGCTTCCCTATCGCTCGCAAGTCTGAATTCCTTAACTTTTTCCAGACGATTTGTAATAAATTTGCTGGAACGAATTTTTTGTGGTTTTGCGTCTTTTAACCAAAGACAATATCTCCTTCCTCCATTTATAAGTTCTCTTGATCCCAAAAAAGGTCTTATAAAGGAATCGATATCTGGTTCGATTTTTAGAGCTTCCTTCTTTTCTTCTAGCGAAAGAATTAAATGTCCTCCATCAATAGGTTGATTACCAAACCTTATCATTGGAGAATCACTAATTGGCTTAGAGCGGGATTTTATTAAAATATCTGGTCCATCTATGAGATAGGGATTAACATTCTTTCCTTTTACTTGATGTGGATCCGATGTAAGACTTTCATATTCAAAAATATATTTATTATCTGTATCATTCGGGGCAAAACCGATAATTACCACAAAGACGGATGCTATACGCATACCCTTAGCTTTTTTCTCATCAATCGTCCACTTGAAAGTTCTGTGTGCGAAGTGGATTGAAACTCCGTATTGATTAAATAATGCTCCCCAAAGCACACTAACTTGTTCCCCTTGGCTAATTGAATTTGTAGAAACGAATGCTACTTTTATCTGTGTGTTTCGAATATATTGAGCTGCCTTCCCATACCAAGATGTAACATAATCAAGAATCCCAGCCCCTTTTTTGCCATTGAATATTGTAAGAAGCTCACTCCTTTGCTTTTTCGACATAAATTTTGAGCCAACAAAAGGAGGATTTCCCAAAATGTAATCGCAATTTTCAGACGGTAAAACAATAGTCCAATCCATAGTTAGAGCATTTGCATGATGAATATGGGCAGATTTTTCTAACGGCAAACGCACAAAAACCTCACCGAAAGTATCTGAAAGTTTCATATTCATCTGATGATCAACCAACCACATTGCCGCTTCTGCAATTCGGACAGGAAATTCCTCGATCTCTATTCCATAAAATTGATCTACGTCAATCTTTGAAAGATGATCTATATTCAACACTTTTGATGATTTTTTAACCGGATAAAGTTCTTCTAATATTTCAATTTCAAGCAAACGAAGCTCTCTATAACTCAATATAAGAAAGTTTCCACAACCACAAGCAGGGTCAAAAAAATTTAATCCGGCTAACCGCTCATGAAACCTTGCTAGCTTCTTTTTCCTTTGCGTACTCTTATCCGATTTTATTTTTATAAATTCTGCACGTAAGTCATCTAAGAATAATGGCCTTATAACCTTTAAAATATTTCTCTCACTTGTATAATGCGCACCACCTTGCCGTTGTTCTTCAGGCAATATGACTGTTTGAAAAAGAGATCCAAATAATGCAGGAGAGACTTTACTCCAATTAAAATAGCAACATTTCAGCAAAGCATCTCTCATTTCCCTATTAAAAGAAGGAATGCGAGTAGTGCCAGAAAAAAGCTCTCCATTCACATAAGGGAATACCGCCAAATCCTCATCCAGAGTTTTGGATCTTTTATTAGATTCTGTATCTAGAATTTCAAATAAATGTACGAGGTGAGGGCCTAAATCGCTTCCGTCCTCTTTAGTGTGGTCCTCGATATAACGAAGAAAAATATCCGGGTCGAAGATACCCGTATCATCAGCGAAAAGGCAAAACATTACTCGAACTAACAAATGCTCTAAATCGGCACCCTCATAACCACTCTCTTCCAATTTCTGGTGCAAATGACTCATCAATTCAGAGGCTTCAATGTTTACAGGATCTTGATCTTGGTATTTTTGTGGTTGGTAACCAGCTACAAAGTCGAAGAGCTTAATATTTTCCGAAAGCTCTGAAAGTTTAAAATGATATTCCTTATCTTCCTCTAAATCTAAAAGTTCAAAGGTTTGGAAATCTGAAAGGAGAATGAAACGGGGTTTTTCTTCTTCTTTTAGAGCCAGAAAGTAGTCAGTAGCCTGCTCGCGTGCCTTCTTTAAAGAACGTCCTGATGATTTTTGTTCTACAATTAAATGCCCTGGCCAAAAGAGATCAATATAGCCGGTTTTAACATTTAGCTTTTTAACTTTCTCTTCATAAACTGCAACATCTCTTCTCCGTCTCCCGAACACTTTAAAAAATGCATTATAAAAACTTTGTGATTCACTCTTTTCACAATGTGTGTCCTTCCAATCTTTGGAAAAAGATATAGCGCGAACTCGTATGTCATTCCAGCTAAGAGGCATTTTTCACTATCTAGTTAAAAGAATTCCGGCAACTGAATTTATATATAACACGATATACAAATAAAGTATTAGTCTCAAAATGGTACCAAAGAACGGTATTACCAAATACGCACTTCGGGCTATATTGCTTGGCCAACGTTACTCTAGATTTTTGATCAGCCGGGCATCGAGGTCGATGGTGCGACAACGTTCTGGGCAAGGGGCACCCTTGTTCAGGTATTGCTTACCGATTTCAATGCCTGCATCTCTTGTTGAGC
>JAJDBA010000043.1 GCA_029261675.1 Nitrospinaceae bacterium | reverse complement strand
GGGAACACTAGAAAAGTTTGTTGAGCAGGGCATTCCTCTATTCCATCGTGACGAGATAGAAAAAATCTTTGATTTTGTCAATGGTCATTTTAAAAGATGTGCCAGCGAACTATATGGAGCTGTTTTTGTAGGAGGTGAAAGTAAGCGGATGGGAAAACCAAAGTTTTCGCTAAACTATGAAGGCATAACAGGAACAGAGAAGGCGGTCAAACTTGTGAGCAAATTTTGCAATAAAGTATTTCTTTCCTCGCGGGCCGATCTGGATATGAGTTCTTTGACAAATATCAATAATGTCGAGCGTATCAATGACGAACACATCCAACTGGGACCTGTAGGAGGACTGGCGACTTTGATGGCAAAATTCCCAGATAAGGCGTGGATGATAACCGCATGCGATATGCCCTTTTTAAAAGAAGAAGATTTCGAGACAATATTACAAAAGCGAGACCCATTAAGATATGGTACCTGCTATGTTCAAAAAGGCCGTTTCGGTTATGAGCCAATGTGCGCCATTTACGAACCCAAATTCATCGTTCCTCTTTTTGAAGCCATGTCAAGACGAGAGCTTTCCATGTCCAGAATTATTGAGGCACTCCCATTTAAAAAAGTAAAGATCCACGAAGCGGACCGGTCAAAGTTTATGAACATCAACACAGCAGAAGATTATGAGAAGAGAAACATGAGAATAATCGTATATCAAAAGAAGGAACCATCATGAGTCAGATTCCCGTCGAGGAAGCACTGAAAAAAATCCTCGAAAAAATACATTTCAAAGGCGTTGAAAAAGTTTCTCTGGGTCAAGCATTAGGAAGGGTACTTGCGGAAGATATCGTTGCCGGGTTAAACAATCCGCCGCTCGATAACTCGGCGATGGATGGCTACGCGTTGATCGCAGAAGACATTGCCACCGCCACTCCCGATTCTCCCGTCAAACTCGAAGTGGTCGAAGAAATTGCCGCGGGTTATAGTGCGAAAGGCATATTAAAACCGGGCCAGGCCATGCGCATTATGACCGGAGCGCCCATCCCGGAAGGGGCCAACGCGGTATTGATGCAGGAAGATACGGATAAAGAGGGTAACTTCATTCTCGCGAAAGACCGTGCTGATGTCGAAGAAAACATCCGCAAGGCTGGCGAAGATGTTCAAAAAGGTGAAACCGTCATTAAAAAAGGCGTCACTCTGAGTCCTGCTCATATTGGTATGATGGCCGTGGTTGGCCGATCGCAAGTGGCTGTGGGTCAGCGCCCCACTGTTTCCATTCTTTCCACCGGAGACGAAATTCTCGAGCTCGACCAGAAACCGGAAGGACCCCAAATTTATAACAGCAATGGTCATATGCTGGCGGCACAAATCCGCTCGGCAGGCGGCCTGCCTATTTATTTAGGGATCGCCAAAGACACAGAAAAAGATTTGATGGAAAAGTTTGAGTGGGCACTGAAAGCCGATATCGTAGTTTCATCAGGCGGCGTATCGGTAGGGGACTACGATCTTGTCAAAGCCAGTCTGCAAAAGATGGGTCAGGAAATGCTTTTCTGGAAAGTTGCCATGAAACCGGGCAAGCCCCTGGCTTTTGGCCGCATCGGCGACACGCCTATTTTCGGACTGCCCGGCAACCCGGTTTCCTCATTTGTTTCTTTTGAACAGTTTGTCCGCCCTTCTCTGAAAAAAGTGATGGGAGCCGCAGACTTGCGACACCAAACCGTGCAAGCCAAACTGACACGAACCATCCACAAAAAACCAGGACGACTGCATTTTTTAAGTGCGATTGTTTCATCAAGCAATGGCGAATATACCGTCACTCCCGCTGGCGAACAGGGGTCAGGGATTTTAAAATCTGCCGCCAACGCTAATGGACTGCTGATTTTCCCTCTGGAAGAGTCTGAAATTAAAGAAGGTGCACAAGTAGCCGTTCAGTTACTGGATACATAGAAACCCCAATATCCCCTTGAGAAAAGGGGTGTTGCTTATAATTTTTTGAGCTCAAATATGCACAAAGCGAAAATAAACATTGCAATTCTTATTGCCATAATTTCACTAGCCGCTTTTTTGCCGGGACTAGCTTTTGCCCAGTCTGATGCAACTCTAGACCGCATCGTTTCCCAAATTGAATCGCTTTACCCCCCGCTGGAAGGCTATGTCATTGCTGTGGAAGGTAGCGGCCTTACTCTCGACCTCAAACGCAGCATGGATGTGAAAAAAGGCGACCGTCTGAAACTGATCCGTTATGGTATGGAACTTTTTCATCCGATAACGAAGAAGAAAGTCGGCCGCAAGGAAACCGATCTGGGAGAAATCGAAATATTAGAAGTCCGAAAAGACTTTTCCCACGCCCGCGCTACCAATCCGACTGTTTTGGCTAAAAAAGGCGATGGTGTGAGAAGTCCGTTCCAGAAACTGACCTTTTTGGTGGCACCCCCTACAATTAAAACACGAGAAAAAATTGATGCCGATCGGTTGCGCTTCAATCTGGAAGAGAAACTAAACCAGCACCCGCGGTTTGAAGTCCCGGCATTTGATTTTGGACTGTGGATGGCTGATGAAAAACTGAACGAAACCTCTGCCTTAAAATCCAAAAACCTCAGTCGACTGAATCGAAAAGTAAATGCTGACCTCATTTTGCTTCCCAATGTTCGCACTATAAAAGGAAAAATGGTGCTGAGTTACAAACTGGTCTCTGCAAAAGATGGTTCACTGCAAAAACAAGCCAAAGTACTATCAGATGACCTACCCGCCGCAGAAGCTCGCCGGGAAGCGAGAAGAGGCCCGCAAACGAGTTTTAACGCGAAGAAAAAACATTTTAAGTTCATCGATAAAGAAGAGTTCCCTTACGAGGTGGTGGACTTCGATGTCGGAGACCTGGACGGAGACGGCAACAACGAATACATTCTCGTCGACCAGTACCGGGTCATGGCCTACAAGCTAAAAAAAGGCAAATTAAAAAAAATAGCCCAGTTAAAAACCAAAAAAGGGATCAACCGCATTCTAGGTGTTGATGTCGGCGATATCAACGGCAATGGCCGCGACGAAATTTTTGTCACCAATCAGAATGGTGACAAACTGGAATCTTTTGTCCTAGAACGACAGCCGGGGAAAAAAGGGTTCAAACATTTATGGAAAGACGTGAACCTTTATTTCCGTATCATTCGCCCCTTTGGAGAAAAGCCGACCTTATTATCACAGAGTTCGGGATATGAAACCCCCTTTATTGGCCCCATAAAGAAGGTGATCTTTAAAAATAACCGTTATCTCCAAAGCCGCAAAATAAATACCCCGAAGATTCACGGTAAGCACTTTATCCTTTACGGGTTGACACAAACCAACCTCAGCGGAAACAAGACCAAGGAAACCGTAATTCTAGACGATAATTACCATTTACGGGTATATGCCCCTAATGGCAAGGTCGTAGTAAAATCAGATGAATATTACGGTCGCGATCCCCGTTTAATTGATGTCGGAGTCATCGATGATATCGCCGGAGATATACTGGGTAAACCTATACGCTATAAAAGCCGACTCCAGTTTGTGAAAAACGGTCAAAAACGATTTCTGGTTCTTCCTAAAAATTATACGGCGGGAGGGGCATTTTTAAAACGGTTGGTGATCGTGAACAACTCGGGCCTTACAATTTTGGGGGTAAACAGGGAAGGTTTTGAAAAAATTTTCGATTCCAGCAAACAAAAAGGTTATCTGGGTGCTTTTCGTGTCGTACCCCGAAAAGGCAATGCTGGCGCGGATGTGCACATTCTCAGGACAGAGAAAAGCTTTACCTCCAGTGAGGCATCTAGTGGCACCAGCACTTTTTCGACTTATTTCTGGAAAGCGGAAAAGCCCTCCAGGTAGAAACAATAATGGCATAAAGATCGTTATTTCGAACGACAAAGCCGCTTGACGGCTGAGAGGAGGTAGCCTGTCAGCCTATTTGAGGCTTGAAAGCCGATCACTCATAGATATGAAGACCATGCAAACCGCTTCGCATCGGCAAAGTCGATTCTTTGGACTGCTTCATTCTATTCTCAATCGTGATTAGGAATTATCTGTAGCCATCATATTTGTGACAAAATAAGGGTTTTAATATCACCTTTTTTCTAATATAATTAAATCACAGTGGATTAGCAGGAAACACAAGGTAAAAAAATCAAGAAAATACCAAAAAACCTTTGATTTCTATTTGGTTTAATGGTATCTTTTCAGGGATTTTAATGCAATTCCACGTGAACAGGTCTATTGCGTAAGGTTTCAATAACTTACTTAACGAGTTTAATAGTATTAAAAAGTTCAAACAGTATTAATGTTCAAAAAAAAGTAGTTCAGTCATCAACAAAACTTGGAGGAGAAAAAGCATGAAAAAGAATTTTTTGACTGTAGCCGCAATGGCTGTCGTTGCATTTTTTGTATCGACCGAAATTGCTAAAGCAGCCGACATTTCATTCAGCGGTCAGATTCGATCTCGCTGGGAAGTAAACGAACACAGTAATGGCGCTGGAGTTGGTGGTCAGGGTGCAGGCACATCTGCGTTTAGCGATGCGACCGCTCCGGACGATTTTGTATTCAGTTCGGTTCGACTTGCAGCTACTGCCAATGTCAACGACAGCACTTCTGCTTTCATTCAGTTGCAAAGCGTTCGCACCTGGGGTAACGGTGGAAATGGTGTGGCGGGTGGTTTAGCCAACCAGGGACAAGGTAGTGGCAACGCATCATACTCGCCTAATAACACCGATGCTTCCGTGGGTGTCCATCAGGCTTATTTCACACTGAAAAACTTTGCCAACCTGCCGGTTGCTATGGATCTGAAATTGGGACGACAGGAAATCAAACTAGATGGCTGGCGTTTGTATGGTAACACCATCTGGACACCGGGTATGCAGACACATGATGCGGCTCGCTTGGACCACGTTCATGACAATATGTCACTCTCTTATATGTACATTATTACCCGAGAGCTTGGACGTACCGATGATCCTGGAGATCAGGAAGATGGCGAAAACCATGTTGTTTATTTCCAATATAAAGGCGTTCTCGGTGGTACATTTTCAGCTATCTACTCCTTTTTGGATGATGGTTGTGGTGGTGGAGCATCATCTTCTTGTGCCATTAATGGTACAGACACAATCCACACCGTTGGTGGTCGACAGGCAGGTCAGCTGTTTGGTATTGACTACCGCCTAGAAGCATACTACCAAGGTGGTCAAGCAGATAACCAATCTCTACGCGTAAACGGCAGTCGTGCTGCTGGTACCCCTTATGCTGCAGGTCAGGCAGGTCAAGTTAGTCGTGGTGCTCATATGCTGGGTGTGCGTGTTGGAAAAACTTTCAATAACGTTATGTTCAAGCCTGGTTTGACTTTATGGTATGATTACCTATCAGGAACTTCAGATGCAGATGCTGCAAATGGTGAATATAATTCATTCAACACTTTGTTTGACACCGGTCACAAGTTCTATGGCTTGCAAGATGTCTTTCTGGCAATAGGTAGTGGTAATAGCCAAGGAACTAATGGTTTGGGACTACAGGATATTGCAGTAAAAACAAAGTTCAGCCCAATGCCTGGTTGGACTTTGAAGGCGGATGGACATGTTTTCCTTACCGCAGAAAATCCTAACTCCAACCCACGAATGACACAGGGTTTAACAACGATACAAGCGAATAATTCAGTTGGTACTGGATTCCTTGATAATTACTTGGGTACAGAGTACGATATTACTCTCGTAAACAAGTACAACGCCAACACCAATATTATTCTTGGTTGGTCAAACTTTCAAGGATCTAACACCTTTCGCAATATCAGAAATGATCCTGCAGGATCAGTTGGATCTGACGATGCAAACTGGGGTTATGTTCAGTTTGATGTAAAGTTCTAAGTTTGTCTTTACAAAAACCCTCCGGCCTTTGGGTCGGGGGGTTTTTTTTTGTCTGTTTTCTTTTTGAATGCTAGTGAGCTGAGTTGAAATTATGATACTCTCTTAATATTGGGCCAGCGCAAATTGCCTATAGAAAAACATTTTTAATTCCACACCTCCCCTCATAAATACCCTTTGGGTGACAGGAAGGTTTTTTATCTTCCTCTCTTCATAGGGAGGGGACAGCGGTGGGGCGGGTTTCAACCTGAACTTCTCTCGAAATTACAGTTAACTGTTTCCGTATAAAAACTATGAAATATAAACTACTGGTCTTACTCTTGTTACTTATTCCATGCATCGTTGCAGCTGAATCTGAAACCTTCCAGCTAAACAGAAAGCCTGTCCCATCTATTGTGGCCAAAGTCAACGGGGTGGCTTTAAACTCTACCCAATTGGAAAGTGAACTGATCGCTTTTCGCATGCGCGCTGAACTCCAGGGGAAAAAAATCAAACCTTCTGAAGAACTTCTGATCGCCCGTGAATTGCTCAAAGCAGAGATCATGAAGGAAATAATCACTCAGAAAGCAAAATCGCTAGACATCAAAATAACACCTGAGCAGATCGACCTGCAGATTCAAAGTATTGAAGATAAGTTTCCCAGTCATACCGCATTCATCACGGCTCTGGCTTTTCAACGTATGAATATAAAGGCCCTCAAAGAAAAAATTGAAAGCACCCTTTTGGAAGATGAATTGATTCGCCATGAAATAGCTTCCAAAGTAAAACTAACCGATGATGCCGCCGAAAATTACTACAATAGCAATAAGGCCCAGTTTATGAAACCTGCCTTGTACCGGATCAGGCATATTCTCATCACCACCGTCCCATCTCCCCCAAAATCCGCAGATGAAGCCAGCCACAAGAAAGCCTTGCGTATGACCCGAATGATTAATGATGAAGCTAAGGTCAAAGCAGAAGAGGTTTTGCAAAAGGTTAAGGCAGGTGGCAACTTTGAACAACTCGCGAAAGAGTTTTCAGAAGATGAAGCTTCAAAACAAAAGGGTGGGATGTTGGGAGATTTGCATCCTGGAAGCACGATCCCGGAAATCGCAGAGACTATGGTGAAATTAAATGAAGGAGACACCAGTGGTATTATCGATAGTTCGTTCGGGCACCATATCTTGAAGCTCGATGAAATTATTCCAAGTGTATTGATCCCTTTTAAAGACGCACAAAGCGACATATTGAATATCTTAATGAAAAGGGAAACAAAAAAGCTGTTCAAAGAATATGTAATCGATCTTGAAAAAACAGCCAAAATAGAAATTTTTATTTAATTAAATCCCCCTCACCCCAGCCCTCTCCCTTCAGGGGAGAGGGAGTAAATTAAGTAATCCCTTCTCCCCTGAAGGGAAAAGGTTAGAAGGTTAGGATGAGGGTAAAATATTTTTTCTCCCTATTCTTCTCTAAAAATATATGACCACATTAGTTACAGGTGCCACAGGTTTTTTGGGTTCAGCCGTCGCACGGGAACTGCTCAAAGACGGGCGAAAGATCAAGCTCTTGGCTCGAAAAGATTCCGACCTGAGCAATACATCCGGCTTGCAGGCAGAAGTGGTGAATGGCGATATCCGTGACCGTGCCTCGTTAAAATCTGCCATGACAGGGTGCTCTACCCTCTACCATGTGGCCGCCTATTACAGTTTATGGGATCGGGATAAAAAACTCATTTACGATATCAATGTCGAGGGCACCCGCAATATTCTTGAAACGGCTCTGGAGTTGGGACTCGAACGCGTTGTCTATACCAGCACCGTCGGGTGCATTGGATTGCGTAACGATGGCACACCTGCAAACGAAGAGCAGCCTATGGACCCCGCTACTTTGAGCAACGATTACAAATCATCTAAATATCAGGCGGAAAAAATCGCATTGGAAATGCACGGCAAGGGACTTCCTGTTATTATTGTGAACCCCAGCACGCCTATTGGGCCTCGTGATATCAAACCCACTCCTACTGGAAAAATTGTTTTGGATTTTTTAAATGGTAAAATGCCCGCCTATCTGGATACAGGACTGAACCTGATCGATGTATCTGACTGCGCCCGCGGGCATATCCTAGCCGAAGAAAAGGGCAAGCCGGGGGAGCGATATATTCTCGGAAACAAAAATATGTCTTTAAAAGAAATTCTTATGGCTTTGGAAAAGATCACAGGTATTCCGGCTCCATCTATCAAAATGCCCTATTGGGTGGCTTATGCGGCAGGCTTGGCCTGTGAAGTTGCTTCTAATCTGATCACCCAAAAGCCACCTGCCGTTCCTCTAGCGGGTGTGAAGATGGCCAAATATTTTATGTACTTTGATTCTTCCAAGGCTATCCGAGAATTGGGATTGCCACAAAACCCGGTCGAAAGTGCATTGAGCCAGTCTGTCCACTGGTTCCAGGAAAACCGCTGCTAGTTTATGGAAACTCTTTCTCTACTTTGGGGCACGGTATTACTTCGTCCATATGTCTTCATTTTCCTCGCTGTTTACCTGACAATCGCCATTTTAAATATGGGCGTGTTGCGTTCCTTGTTGTTCACCGTTCTGGCCTACAGCATCGCGTTTATTTGTGAATATTCTTCAACGCGAAACGGCTTCCCTTTCGGATTTTACACTTATATCGACACGACGCGGAATCAGGAGTTGTGGATCAGCAATGTGCCTTTTATGGACTCGCTTTCTTTTTCATTTCTCACTTATGTGAGTTATACGTTGAGTCTGTTCTTGTGGGCACCTCTCAATAAAGAGGGATGGGATATCCGGCTGGGCGATATCACCCCCATCAAACATTCCTTTAAGGTGATCGCTTCGGCATCTGTTCTGTGCATGTTGATGGACGTTATTATTGACCCTATCGCATTCCTGGGAGATCGATGGTTTCTTGGTAAAATTTATTTCTACATTGAACCGGGAGAATATTTCCACATTCCTTTAACAAATTTTGCAGGTTGGATTTTTGTTGCGGCTGTAACCCTCACTTGCTTTGCAGCCTTAAACTCCTGGATAGATCGCAAATCTCCTCCCCGAACAAAACAAATACCAGGACAAGCCCTTTTGGGACCTGGCTTATATTTTGGAGTATTGATCTTTAACCTGGGTGTTACTTTTTATATAGGGGAGTTTCTGCTTGGCGTTTCGGGGACTTTAATTTCTTTAGGAATTTTTGCTCTGTTTTCTTTCAAGGTCTGGAAATCAAAATCGGCTACATAGTTTTGGAACCTATGTAGATCCCGTAGCCAATGGCTGCGGCGATAATTACCATCAATAGGTTGTCGATGGCAAACGCTTTCGAATCTATAAGGCGACCCCAATTGGCCCAGGGAATGATTATGATAAACAGGGATAGGAAGCCCAGCACCAATAGGCAAGCCAGGATTATTATCAGTTTTTTTTCATCCATAAGAATGCTTTAATGCATTCGAGTATTCATATAAAAGCCATATACAAAAAGGACTATGGCAACCATAACGATTCCACTATCCAACAAAGTATTTTCCCAGTTGGGCAGGGCATAGTTTATAAGCCACGGCACTGCAACAAAAAGCACAGCAACAAAGCCGATTCCTAAAATGCTTAAAATGGAAATGATTAATACTTTATCATTCATAATTGAAATCCTTTGCAGATTAAGTCCTCTACGAGCTGGACAAGTTTTCATGAGTGATTGTAGCAACTTAATTGAAGCTTTGAAAACATTTGCTCATTATATGTTAATTACATGAATTCAAATAAAAATAACCTCATCGCCCCAGACACCCGGGCATTGATCCGCAAACTTTCCCAAAACTGTGTTGATGAGACTCTATTCGGAGAAATTCTAGCCACACTTTTGTTAATGGCTGATGAACATAAAGATCGAGGAGACTACAAGCTCATTGATAAAGCCCTGAAGGAGTTGAGAACTTCATTCCAAATTTTCAAACCTCATCGCGAAATACGGAAAGTAGCCTTATTTGGATCGGCCCGAGTTGTTGAATCTGACCGCAATTACGAGTTGGCACAAAAACTTGCGAAAAGCCTCGTTGAAAATGGCTTCATGATTATCTCTGGCGCAGGTGGAGGGATTATGGAAGCCGCCAATTGCGGAGCCGGTGCCGACAATAGTTTTGGGTTGAATATAAAACTACCTCACGAACAGGAGGCAAACTCTGTTATTCGCGATTCTGCCAACCTCATGGAGTTCAAATATTTTTTTACTCGCAAACTGGTATTTATAAAAGAATCGCATGCCACAGTACTTTTACCCGGCGGATTTGGCACTTTAGATGAAGGTTTCGAAAACCTCACCTTATTTCAAACCGGGAAGTGCATGCCCAGGCCCATTGTCCTGCTCGACCATAAGGAGGATGATTATTGGGATCGTTGGCTCGATTTATTGGACTCTCTTTTATTAGAGAACGGTTTTGCATCTACTGAAGACCGCCTCCTTATTAAAAGAGCCCGTAACCCAGAAGAAGCCCTGAATCATATAAAATCGTTTTATCGCGTTTTCCACTCTCTGCGCTATGTCAGAGAAAAAACCGTATTGAGACTCAACACCCCCCTTTCTGAGGAGCTTCTGGGGAAATTAAACGATGAGTTTCAAGATATCCTCTTCAAAGGAAAAATTGAATCTACCGGGCCGTTAAAAGAAGAATTGAAAAATCAGGAATATTCTACCCTACCTCGAATTTCTTTCTATTTTGACAAAAAAAGCTTTGGCAGACTAAATCTGCTGATCACTAGAATCAATCAAAGTTAGTCTGTCCCCTCCCTCAATTTATAAAAATTTATACATAAAATATAAATTTTTACTATTTTTTGACATTAAAATCCATTAATGAAAATTAATAATAAATATATTTCCGCCCACGTCCCCATATGAACAGTGCCACACCATTGTTTTAATTTTTTAACATATTTGGCCTGAATTTTGCTTGTTTAACTAATGAGTGCAAAATAAAAACAATGTTTTGGTGATACAGATGAATCTCAGAAGAAATTTAAAAAAAGGCGAAACCGTATTTACTCAGGGGAGCCCCAGTGATTGCGCATTTATCATTCGTTCGGGATCCATTGAGATAATCGAAAACACCCGCGAAGGTCAGAAGGTAATTGGGCAGTTAACTGAAAATGAAATTTTCGGCGAAATGGGTTTGATTGATGGGAGGCCTCGCTCGGCAACGGCTAGAGCTATTGAAGATTCAGTTGTATTTATAATGACTCAAATTAGTTTTGACAAGCTTGCCAGGGAAAAACCGGAAGCCTTATTGCCAATATTAAAAGTTTTAAGCGGTCGTTTGCGAGAAACAATGAATTTAATGAGACCTCAATATTCAAACCTGAGGATGAAGACAAGATCCGCTAACGGGAAATTACCGATATCAAAACCGATGGAGTCGCACCATGATTTTGAAAAATTATAAAAAATATGACTTCATATTCAGAGAAGGAACTTACGGGGATCGCGCCTATATGATCGATACCGGCAGGGTCGGCATCATTTCCGAAACGGACCATGACGGCAAGCGCAAGGTGGTTGCCATCCTCAGAAAGAACGATATCTTTGGTGAGATGGGGCTCATAGATAATGAAGTAAGAACTGCAACGGCTATAGCCTTGGAGGATACCCAAGTCTCGGTAATCAGCAAGAAGACATTTGATTATTTATTAAAACACGACCCCTTTGCGTTGAGGCCTTTGTTGGAAGTTCTATCACACAGGTTGAGAAGCACCACAGACTTACTCTGGGATAACTCCAAAGGTCCTGTATTAAAAGTGAGGTCTTAAATATGGAAACCACGACCATATTTTTAAAGGAAGAGGTTATTTTCCGCAAAGGAGAAGCCAGTAAATATGCCTACATCATTAAATCGGGGAAGGTAGGCATCTACAAGGAAAATGACTATGGGAAAAGGATTCTCGTCCGGATCCTGAGAAAGGCTGATTTGTTTGGAGAAATGGGATTGATAGATAAATATCCTCGCTCTGCCACAGCCGTTGCACTTGAAGCCTGCGACTTAACGGTAGTGGACAGAACTCACTTCATGCGCCTTTCTAAGTACAGCCCTAAATTTTTTATCATCCTCATTAAGACTTTGACAAACAGGCTAAGAGATACTTTAGGCCAGCTAAAAAATGACGGTAAACAAGTAGAAACAATAACCAGAACTCAAATATCAAAAAGAGGGAACAAAAATGAAAACTCTATATTTTAACCCTGGCGATGTGGTGTTCAAAGCTGGAAGCCCCAGTGATTGCGCTTATCTTATCGAAGCGGGAACGTTTGAAGTCTTCTGCCTGAACAAACAGGGGGATAAACAAGTGATCGGAGTATTGGATCAGGATGACATTTTCGGAGAAATGGGATTGATTGATGGTCAGCCTCGGTCTGCGACGGTTAAAGCTTTAAGCAAAAGCAAGGTCACGGTTTTAACTCAAGAGTGCTTCAATTCACTTGAAGACCTTAATCCACAAGCCTTAATGCCATTATTGAAGGTACTTACAGCGCGTGTAAGAGAAGCGTTTCGCCTCGCTAATTTGCAAAATCCATACTCGATTTAGCGGAATTTTTATAAAAATCCGCACCGGACTTCTATCGCCCACCCTCGCCCTCACCAATCGAGCCATAACCCCATTATTTACAATGGCTTACATTTCCTATACAATAGAGTCCGATTAAGGGTCAAGTTTCTTCAAACAAATACCGTTTTATTACCTGTAGCTCCAAAATTTTAAAGATTCGCCGTATCTGAAATTATTCATTTTGAACCTGTGATGCAATTTTGGTTTAAAAATTTCGAAGCCTCTTTAAAGTGATTTTTCATGCTTTAGATTTGAAAGATCCTGTTTGAATGAAAGCACACAGTTACCAGGCACCACAATCATCATTGAAGCAGACTGTTATCCTGGAAAATGATGAATTTGAAAACACTTTCATCAAGGGTCCCTTGAAAGGCCATCCCAAAACCTTAATAATCATTCCCGCTTACAACGAAGAAAAAAATATAGGCGCTGTTCTGGGAACGATCCAGAAAAAAGTCCCGGGAATTCCCATTCTGGTTATTAATGACGGCTCTTCGGATAATACCGAAAGCGTTGCCCGCAGCCACGGCGCTAATGTAATTTCCCTACCCTATAATTCAGGCTATGGAGTGGCACTGCAGACGGGGTTCATATATGCCGCCCGAAAAAATTTCGCCATTGCCATCCAAATGGATTCCGATGGTCAACACGATCCTAAAAATGTAAAAGACCTCATTGAAGAAGTACAAAAAGATGGGGTGGATGTTGTGATCGGCTCCCGATTTTTAGAGAGCGGCTCTTATAAATCATCCTTTGCCAGACGTACAGGTATTATTATTTTCGGTAAGATCGCTTCTATATTCTGCGGCCAAAAAGTTACGGATCCAACTTCCGGGTTTCAAGCTCTTAAAGGCAGAGCCATTCATTTTGCTGCAAGTGATCATTACCCTCCCGACTATCCTGATGCTGACTTCATTATTTTGATGCATCGTCATGGATTGAAGGTCAAAGAAATTCCCGTTACCATGCATGCCAGTCCTGAAAAAGAATCCATGCACCATGGGCACAAAACCATTTATTATATTTTCAAAATGTTTCTTTCCATTTTTGTTACTGTGCTAAGAAGCGTGTCGAAGAGGTAAAATCATGCCACCTAAAATTCAAATCATATCCATATTAATCTGTATTTTTCTTGTTGCTTACGTTTTCGAACTCGTCAGAAGAAAGCATCTGAGCGAAGAATACTCGATGGGTTGGCTTGTCACAGGAACTAGCATGCTAGCCCTATCGGTTTCTGAGGGACTGCTAAAGTGGGTTTCAGAATTAGTCGGAGCTACTTTATTCACATCCACTTTATTCTTTTTTGGGCTGCTATTTCTCATGGTCATTTGCCTTCACTTCTCTATCCGAATTTCTGCTTTGACAAACCAAGTGCGCAAACTGACTCAGAGTATAGGGATTCTGGACCTTGAAAAGAAAACATTGGAAAGACAAATCAGGCAACCCACCTGGCAATCTGATTCTTCAAACCTGGAGCAGCTTTGAAGGTTTTACGTACCATAGAAACTTTTTTACCTTATATTTGCGGCCCTGTTAATCAGGCATTTCAAATATCGAATCGCCTTGAGGAAAAAGGCGTTTCATCGCCAATTTACACAACCTATTCCGATGTTTCTCCCGCTCTCCCTAAATTAGAAACAATTGGCAGGGTTGCTGTCCATCGATTCAAATCACAATTAAAAATCATGCGTTACCTGGTCAGCTCTGGAATGTTGTCCCACCTGAAGAACTTTGACATCTTACACAGCCACAATTACCGCAACTTTCAAACCGATAGCGGTTTTTTTTTGCTCGCACCAAAAGCAAGCCCTTCGTCTTAAACACCCACGGCTCACTTCTCGGCTTTAAAAATTACCTCCCTTCTTTCGCTCAAAGGATGCCCTATCATCTTTACGATGCTATCACGTTAAAGACTTCAGCAAAAAGAGCACAGGCCGTAATCGTTTCCTCAAAATTTGAATACGAAGATGCTCTTGAGTTTGGGATCGCAAAGGAAAAAATTCATATTATTCCTATGGGTGTTGAGGTAGGGGAAATCAAAAAGGATCAAACCGCAACCGAACAACTGCAAATTCTATTTGTCGGCCGCATAGCCCGTGTCAGACGACTTGAGTTGCTACTACAAGCTGTCAGTCAATTGAGCTTTCCTTTTCACCTCACCATAGTTGGTGGAGAAGAAAAAACCAGCAGTGTCACACGCGCAGGCTACCTTAACGAACTAAAACAACTCACGAAACAGTTGAGCCTCGAAAACAAGGTGAAGTATGTTGGAAAAAAAACACCGTCTGAACTAAAAACCCTTTACCAATGGGCTGATATTTTTGTTTACCCATCTCTATACGAAAATTTTGGACAGCCCTTACTTGAAGCTGCCGCACATGGCCTACCCTTGATCTCTACATCCGTAGGCATTGCACGGGACATAATTATTGAAGGGGAAACGGGATATCAGATATCGGGAAAGCCTGAAGAAATAAAAGAGCGCATTGAATCCTTAAGAGATAGCAATTTAAGATTCCAAATGGGCAAACGAATCCAGAATGAAGTCAAAAACAGATTTGACTGGGATAATATCATGAATCAATATATGAACTTGTATCGTTCTCTCTGATAAAGCACTTATGCCAGAATCGTTCGACTCCTATTCAAAAAACTATAATGAGTTGGTCAATGATGCCATTCGCCAGACCGGCTACGATGCAGACAATCTTGTTTCTGCCAAACTTCATAAACTACGAAGTCTTTTTCCATCCTTATCAGAAAAACCATTTCGGCTATTGGACTTTGGTTGCGGAGTCGGAAACCTTTACGGGCAAGTTGCAGATTTTTTCCCAACCGCTGTTTACACAGGAGTAGACCCGTCAAAGGATTCAATTCAAAAAGCTCGTTCACGTTTTCAAGGTGATGCAGATTTCCAAGAGCACGATTCCAATCAATGGGAAGCAAATGGATATGACCTTATATTCTCTGCCGGGGTTTTCCATCATATCCCCCATGTTGAGCATACGGAGCTTATCAATAAACTTTCTTCGCTCCTGAATCAGGGGGGACGACTGGTGATCTGGGAGCATAATCCACTCAATCCTGTCACTCAAAAAATTGTCAAAGATTGTCCCTTTGATGATGATGCCGTACTCGTCCCTTCAAAAAAACTCAAAAGTCACTTCACCCGAGTTTCTCTATCAAACGTTCAGGTTATCTACACAACCTTCTTCCCGAAATTTTTATCTGCACTGAATTTCATGGATTCTTATTTGGGTTGGCTACCTCTTGGCGGGCAATATCTGGTGACAGGTCAAAAGAACTAAGTTTCTTTTGTTTGGGAAGAAAACAAACCCTCTTCAATTTTTCTCGGGGTATATGGAATGATCGCTTGGGTTTTATCAATCAACTGATCTTTCTTGCATAAAAGTCGAGGAATCTGATCGGAAAAGGCGAGGCTGGATTTAAAAAACGATAGAATGCCAATGCCTAACCTGACAAACCAAATTGGAAAAAATATTTTTTTTACCTTCACTTTCTGAATCTGTGCAAGTCGATCTATCAATTCATTCATTGTCATTTTTTCTGGCCCACATAAATTTAGAATTTCTTTTCCAATCGAATCATTCTTCAATATCTCCACCATTACCTGGACCACATCATCCACGCTTACCGGGCTCAGGAAATACGATCCATCACCAATGACAGGAATTATTGGAAACTTTTTTACCCAGGCAACAAGCTTACCAATGCCCTCTTCCATCTTCACACCATAAACCTCCGAAGGCCTAAGGATCACCCAGGCAAGACCTGATTTCTTAACCAACTCCTCACATCGCAATTTACTCACCCCATAATCGCCACCTTCCTCCAAAGCCGCCGCCGAACTGACAAAAATAAATCGCCTGACATTATTTTCTTTGCATGCGGCAATTAAATTTTTCGTACCCTTTTCATTGATTTCAAAATATGCTTTCCCAGAAGAAGAATGAGTCAAGGCGGCTAAATGAACCACAGTGTTGACCTCAGAACAAGCCTTATCCAAGCTATCCATATCCTGAAGACCACCCTGAAAAATCTCACAGTTTTCCTTGAGCGTCGGCGACCGATGTTCAAGCAACCGAATCGAAAACTGTTCTGTTTTCAATAGTTCTAAAGTCAGGTTTTTACCAAGGGTACTGGATGCCCCCGTGATGAGAATTTTCATACGGACACCAATCGGTTACTTTTTAGCAAGAAATTCTTTAACTCGATACCAAAACAGGTTACCTAAAAATTCAAGAATGGAAAGGGGTTTTACAAAAGAAGGGCGCGTATCCATGCTGAAAAACACAGTTTCAATTTCTCCGATTTTGGAGTGCAATCGCCTGGCAAAAATCATGATTTCTGCATCGATGAACCATCCATTAGATTCCAGATGCACTTGTTCATAAAATTCGCGGGTCATGATTTTTGGTTTGGAATTCATATCCCAGGCATTGATTCCTGGGAATAACAATTTGAATAAAATATTATAGACAACGGAAATCAACCTCCTGTAAGAGCCATCATTCCTTTTTGCGCGGTAGGTTTTAGCGAAGTCCAATCCATTCGTTTTCATCAACTGGTATACGCGGATCACATCGCTACTGGGCATTTGCCCATCTCCATCTATTACCGCCAAAGTTCTTCCTGTAGCCGCCTGCAAGCCGGATCTCATATCCCATCCCATCATACCTTTTTTTATTTCGGCCACCGCTTTTATTCGCGAATCCTTTGAGGCAATACTTCTAACTACCTCGGGAGTCTGATCTCCAACTCCTTCAAAGTAATTTCCCACCAGGACAATTTCCCACAACAATTTTTCCTCTTCCAGGGAATCGACAAGGGAATCCACAAAACTGGTTATAGTTGCCTCGCTTCGATAGGCTAAAACCACTACAGATATTTCAGGAGTTTCCATTATTTATACAATTTTTGCTAACATCAGAGGTTTTTAAAGCCGATAGATCTAAAAAGGCGATGATACCATAGGGTCACATATTATCTAACCGCTTAATTCCTTTTATTTAGGACAAAGCAGGTCCAATTTTCGCCCCAAGCAAGGCAGGCTCTTGGGTTATAATAACGGGGTTTTAAACGACCTGATTATAAGGTGACATCCATCCGATTATTTCTCAAACCTCATCTATCCTTAATTCTCCTTCTTCCTATCGTATTTTTGACCTTATTCACTGGTCTAGATGACAGCGTTTTGCAGGTCGATGAAGGTGCAGATACTTTTGTTTCGACAACGATCTTGAAACATGGACTGCCCATGCACTCAGATGGGCTGAACCACACCATGCTCTATGCTGATATCTTCGATGGTGTGTTTGTATATCGAACCTGGATTCCCTACTATCTTCAGGCTATTTCATTATATTTTCTAGGAAACAATACTTTTGCAGCCAGACTTCCTTTTGCCATAGCCGTTTTTTTTTCCATCTGGTGCCTGTATCATCTAACAATTCGGCTCACCGAGGAGAAATCTACAGCCATTTTTGCTGCTACATTTTTAGCCACCTGTGTTCCCGCACTCCTTTATTTCAGGACCTCTCGTTACGTTGCCATCCCTATATTATTGACACCTATTCTGCTGTCCTTTTATATCGACATTTTTGAAAAGAAAAAATGGAACCCAATTCCATTTACGGTTACGTCGATTATTTTTTTTCACACCATGTATGTCGAATTTGCCGGCCTTATAATCGGGATGCTGATCCATCTATTTATTTATAGAAAAGAGGTCACTCCAGACAATTTAAGGAGGATCAAAATTCCTGCTGCGGTTACCTCGCTACTGTGCTTGCCCTGGCTTTTGTTCATCCCTGCGCTGTCAAAAAGAATAGCTGAATTCTATACTTCCACCAGTCCATATATAGACACCTCTTCATTAGGCTATTTAAAACATTTTGCTGGCTTCTTATTTCAAATAAACAACTACATCTTTCCTCTAATATTGGTTCCCTTTATATTTTCATTGCCTATAAAAAAGCTCAGCCGTTCTATTTCGCTTTTGATCATTTGCAGTTTTTTTATTTTGCTAACCGCTTCGTTACATTCCATTCCACAATTGCAATATATCGCCGCCAGCATTCCCATACTGTTCATCCTGTTAGGATGGATAAACGCATATTTACTTAAAAACTCCATATTTCAGCAAAGCATTTTTGCCGCATTCCTGATTTTTTCGAATCTAATCCACGTGGCCCCCTTGGTTCCAATTAAACAATTACTCCAATCCCCCCAACCTGAACCTCAACCCAGCTTGTATCTTCAAGGCGTTTACCAGACTTTCATGCGGGAAGTAAATTTCAAGTTCAATTATATTCAATACTGGAGAGAGCTTGCCAACCCCTATCGAGGCCCCTTAAATAAAATTGTTGCATTTTTTGAAACGCATGGGAAAAAGGGGGAAACATGTTATATTGACAACGAATTGGAATCTCTGGCTTTTTACACAGGGTTCAAGATGATCCATAATAGCGAGCTAACAAACAAAAGCATACCGGACTGGATCGTTTTACGAGGCGACCAATGGGATCTTCATTCAGAAGAAAAAGCCAGTACTTTAAAGGAAAAACTTAGATTCATTCTTCTAAACAATCAATATGAACAATTTGAATTGAATGCCCCAGTAAAAAGGATCAATAATTCCTACGAAATTCAAATACACCTTTTTAAATCTCCCATTTCCGCCGATAAAGTCTATATATTCCGACGCTCCGATAAAATCTGAATAACCAGACGACTGATCCTGTGAAACTAATCATACAAATTCCCTGCTTAAACGAAGAGCACACTCTCCCCAAAACCCTGGAAGACCTGCCAAAACAAATCGATGGAATTGATAGTATCGAAACCCTGATTATTGACGATGGCAGCACAGACAAAACAGTTGAAGTAGCGAAAAACTAGGGAGTGCATCATGTGCTTCAATTCACTAACAATAAGGGGCTGGCTAAAGCATTCATCGCTGGAATCAATCAATCATTGAAATTGGGTGCGGATATCATAGTCAATACGGATGCCGACAATCAATATTTTGGTGGGGACATCGTCAAGCTGATTCAACCTATTCTAAAAAAAGATGCGGATATCGTTGTCGGAGACCGGCAAGTGGAAACCATCCGCCACTTTTCTCCGGTTAAAATATTTCTTCAGAAATTCGGAAGTTGGGTTGTGCGGCAATTATCAGGCACTGAAGTTCCAGATGCCACAAGTGGCTTTCGAGCTTACAGCCGGGATGCGGCTTTGCAGCTGAACGTCGTTTCAGATTTCACCTATACTATTGAAACAATAATCAGTGCCGGGAAAAAAAATCTAGCTATTGCGCATGTCCCGGTAAAGACCAATTCCAAATTACGCGAATCCAGACTATTTCCCAGCATTCGAGTTTACTTGCAGCGGTCTCTGATAACCATGCTCAAAGTTTATTCTATGTACCGCCCTTTAAGGCTTTTCACTATCGCTGGAGGTACCACATTCCTACTTGGATTTGCAATTGGCTGTCGATACCTGTTTTTCTTTTTTATGGGACAGACTGAAGGCCATATCCAATCGCTGATTTTATCTGCTATTCTCCTTATTGTTGGCTTTCAAATTATCATGATGGGAATAGCCGCAGAACTCATCTCTGTTAACAGGCAACTATTAGAAGATATTCAATTGAGAATAAAAAAGAAGGAATAGCACCAATAACACCCCCGTTGCATCATTACCTCCTTAAATCGACAGGTCGAAATGACAAATAAATTATCCGAAAAAATTCGGGTTCTAGTTATCGCCACGACTTTCCCACGGTGGGAAAACGATCAAGAGCCCCCTTTCGTTTATGACCTTTGCCGAAACCTTCCCAAAGAAATAGACATCCATATTCTGGCCCCTCATGCCCCAGGAGCAAAAGAACTAGAAACTTGGGGGAAAATGAAAATAACCCGTTTCCCATATTTTTTCCCCAAAAGCCTAGAAAAGCTTTGCTACGAAGGCGGGATTATTCCAAACCTGAAATCCAGTTGGCTTGCCCGACTGCAATTACCCTTTTTCCTGATAGCTTTGCTTATCCATTTGATAAAAATGACGAGCGGGAACAAGTTTGATCTAATCCACTGTCATTGGTTAATCCCACAGGGATTTTTTTGTGCCCTCATAAAAATATTTAGAGGCATACCCTATATCCTTACGGCCCACGGAGGTGATGTTTATTCATTCAAAAATATTCCGTTTGTCAGAAGCCTGATTAAATTCTCCTTAAAACATTCAACAATCTGCACCGTAAACAGCCAAGCCACAAAAAATGAAGTTTTGAAGAATCGTGAAAATTCCAATATCCAAGTAGTGCCTATGGGAGTCGATCTGGACAAATTCAATCCAGAAAATTTCAATCATGAAATTAGAGATTCAATGGGATCCGAAAACCTATTGCTGCTTGGCGTGGGCCGTCTTGCCTTTAAAAAGGGATTCAACTTTTTAATCGAAGCCATGCCACAAATTATTCAGGAAATCCCAAACACACAACTTGTTATTATTGGGTTTGGCCCACAAAAAGAGCAACTGGAAAAACAGATTCAGAGACTCAATCTAAGTTCATCTGTTTCCCTAATCGGTGGCAAATCAGGGAAGGAGCTAAGAGATTGGTTCGCATCCGCCGATATTTTCATTGGCCCCTCTATTGTAACTCCAGATGGAGACACTGAAGGTCAAGGTGTGGTGTTCCTTGAGGCTATGGCTTCCGGCACAGCGGTTATCGCTTCTGATGTTGGAGGCATTAAAGATGTCGTTCGAGACAAATTCAGCGGCCTGCTTGTTCATGAAAAAAATCCACAGGCAATCGCGAAAAAAACAGTACAACTAGCCAAAGACAAAAATCAAAGAGATCAGCTGATTCAAAATGCCTTGGAGATGGTTCGCTCAGATTATTCATGGCAAAATTCTTCAAAAAACATCTCGGAACTTTACCATCAATACACTCATGCAAAAATTATAGATCATCTATAAATACTAAATCCTGTAAAAACTATTGAACTTGAATAATATATTAAAATTTGCGATTACCGGATTAATGATTTTTCTACTGGGGTCACTTGTCGCAAAACACCGAGATGAATTGACCTACCTGAAGAATATTTCTGCAGCACAGTTTTCTCTTATTTCTTTTCTAATTATTGGATCAATTATAACCAATGGAATGAAGCTAAGGGCTCTGGCAGGGTCTTTCAATATCAGACTAGATACTAAAGAAATACTTGGTCTATCCTCAATAACGACATCCTTAAATAACTTCTTTTTTAAATCTGGTTCGCTATTCACTTCAAACTATCTAAAACGACGCTACGAATTCCCTTTCATGTCTTTTGCGGGCTCACAGGGTGCTGACCACTTAGTTTCATTTTTTATTAACGCATTATGCGGTTTAATAATATCGTCGATTTATTTAATCTCAACAAAAGGCGTTTTCTTAACTTTATCCCTTGCCTATTTAACAATAGCAGTTGCCCTAGGTTTAATTTTTTCGAAAACCTTTGATCTGCAACACCGATCCAATAAATATCTCAACGCCCTTATAAGAGCCATCAACTCTTTATATAGAATTTTAAAGAACAAGCCATTATTTTATACGCTGTGTTTTTTCAACCTGCTCATTGTTGTATTAAATACATTGAGGTTTTTTTTAGTCTGCAAGGTGCTTGGGCTTAACATCCCTTTCGGGTATTGCCTGTTATTTATAACCCTCTTACCCTTTATTTCGGCGATACCTGTTATTCAAAGCGATATCGGAACCCGTGAATTGATCGTAGGAGTTTTTTCTCAATGGTTGGGAGTCAGCTTTGAGGCGGGAATGCTCGCTACCCTTTTAGACCGCTGTTTTATAATTTTCACAGCAATAATTATCGCTTTATTCTATCGAAATCTATTGGCAAATCCAAAACTCCCAAAGCCAACCGTTCACTGATTGATGGTTTTATAAAGAATTAATAAGTTGCGCAGAACTTCCCCGACACATACGAAAACCTGAATTCCCCAGGGGTTCAACAGACTCTTCTTTACAAAATCTTTTACCCCAGCTTTCATTAAACATCACATAAATTTCTTTTTCCTGGTTTGCCAAAGAAAGCACAAGCTCATCAAAATCCTTATCCCCAGAAAAATATATCTTTCTTGGATACAGGCGTTGAATTAGAACTGCCCTATTTAAAACAAATTTCCGGGTAGCAGATGGCATTAATACTATAGAATCATTTCCAATGGACTCTCGGATTTGATTTGCCACTTTATATGTCTTTATGTATTGGTTGGGAGTGTCACTCGCACTAGAAGTTTCCATTAAAGCTTCAGGTTTCATCCCCCAATGAGAAGCTATAAATTGTAAGCGTGGGATTAAAAATACATACATCAAAACGACAAAGTTTAGGGCTATGATTGACCAAATCATGTTTTCAACCCAGGTTCGACTATTCATTTATCAGCCTCCGCCTTACAAATGGAAATGATGCAATAAAGAATATAAAAATAGGATAGACGGACATCATTCCCCGAGTATCAGAAAGGTTGACACTATTCCCAGGTTGAATAAAAGTCGCATAGACAAACTCTCCAAGAGTCGGCCATTTAGGAGTGGCATATGCAAAAATTGCGAAATGTGTAGAAAGAAACAAAATCAGAAAACAACCCAATATTTTCTTTTGCTCAGACAAGTCGTGAAGCTTCTCAAAAAATATAAAAATAGCAAGAGATGCCGTGAACAAATAATAAATATGCACGGTTGATGTTCTATACAAACTGATCATAATTTTTTTCCAGACAGGCACCGCCTCCCCTCCAAGCACAAACAGCAAAGCAATAAAACCTGCAACCGCCAAAATAAATACCAATAGAATACCCGACTCATGAATTTTCCATTTTCCCCAGGCAACACCTAATGCAATAACCCATAAAACCACACAAACCCCACCCACCATTTTGATTTGGCTCCATAAAGCCATATCAAAAGTCATTAAATTTAAAAACCAAATAGAAGGAAATAAAAGTAGCGATAGAAAAAATAGTTTTAAAGGTTTCAAGTTGCTACTTTTATTAGGATATCGACTAAAAACATATATCGTAAGAAAAACCGGGACTAAATCATACAAAAGAAATTCAATGCGGGTCCATGCTGCTAATCCAAACAAAAAACCACTTATCAAAGCATACGAACTCTCCCCATTAACTGAAGAACCTTCAATTTTACATTTAATCCAAAAATACCAATACAGGGTGCCGGTTGAATAAAAAACCGCCGTAGTCATATCCAGAAACGGCAATACCCCATGCCACCAGAAATACGGTGTGGTTGCCAATATCAACGCAAATAAACATGCCATTTTTTTATTTCCAGTGAGCGATAGAACTCGCGAATAGAAAATAATAATCAGGCAAAGATACAAAATAGGAAAAAAAATCTTTAAGAATCCTGAATCGAAGGCAATGAGATATGTGAATAAAAGAGGAACGAAAGGAGGATATTGTTTTAACTGCGGAACCACCCATTCTGAGTCAAACCGAACTTCATGAAAAAAAGACATACCTCTAATATGGTACCAGGTAGCGTCAGACTCTGTGATGGGGAAAAACCATGCATTGAACATGCTAAAAATAAATAGCCCACCCACACCAAACAAAGTTACCCAAATTAAACCTGTGTAGTCGCCTGATGACGTTTCATCAATATGAATTACAGGAAGCAACAAAGCAAGTGCCAAAAGCAATACACTCACACCTACTTGAATACCAGAAGTCGGCTGCACTCCTAAACGTATTAAAAAAAATAAAATCAGGCTTTTTAAGGCGAGGGCCAAGAGAAAAGCCAATGCCAGGCTTTCCCCCTGAAAAGACCATTCACACCCATTTCGACAAGCACGATAAGAGGCATACCATAACAGGGCAAAATCAATCCAAATCATTAGCAGAGTTCTTTAGTGTGGTTAGTGAAAAACTGAAGATTTTTAACAGGACTGAAAAATATAAAAATCAACCGAAGGCTCTTTGCCTTTAGATTCGCTTTCAGCGTTAACATTCTTGATGGTTTCTTTTAGCTCCCAGGAGGGGAACCATTTTTCAATATCACTCGTTACTTTTCTATGGCGAACATGCCTGGAATGCAACATGCCATGCACTTCTTCATTCGATGAGTAAATCGCTACGTATTTCTTGGCAGAGTTGAAAATATTCTCCAAATATTTACGATACACCTCATCTTCGACAAGGTGATAAATAACATCCAGGGAAAGAACTAAATCAGCCGAAAATTTCTGTTTATTCAATTCAAATTCATTGGGATCGTACAAAGAAAAACTTTTAGAGGAATCTTCAGGAAACAATGCTGAAGAGCGCTTAATTGCCTGTTCAGATATATCCAGCCCAATGTACTGCGGGTAATCTGCATAGGATAGCTGGTTGCCATCACCACATCCGTATTCGGTTACAGAATCAATGTTGTTATCTCGAACAAACTTATTTAATACTTCGGATTTAAATCTTGCGCTTTCTCCATAGGAACCCTTGCCGGAATTTCCTCCCATCAAATAACGTTTCTGCCAATAGTTTTGGGATCCAGGAAAGATGACTTGTCGAAGGCGAATTAAGAATTGGATCAACGCAGAGGGCTTAGGATAATCATCTGAAGAGTTTTTTACCATTAATATCCTTTAGACATATAGTCTCTGAAAAACACAAAAGGTTTAGCCTTTTGCCGCAAGGGGACTTGCTTCCCTGCTTCCTTTGAAAGCATTATCAGCTTCTCTGTAAAAACGTTCTCGATGGGCCATATGCCTTCGGGAAAAATGAAAGACTTGCAGCTTCTTTACATGCGCGTCTCGCGCCATAGTTCCAGCTTGATGTGAGGTAAGATGGAATCTTTCCTGGCCCCTGATTTCTTCGTCGGCTAAAAAAGGAGATTCACAAAAAAATATATCAGCAGATTTGACCAATTCTATTATTCTTTTACTGTTCGGCTCATTATAAATCGTGTCCACAACGTATCCGATTTTCTGTCCCGGAGTAATTTCTACAAGGTTTTCTTTCAACTGACCGAGTGATTTTCTTTCAAGACTCAATTTACCATTTCTAGTAATAGGCATTTCGATCGTATAGGAATCGGGCTTCCCTTCCACAACCGCTTGCTTTAAATCGTTCAGCCATGCCCCTTCAACAACGCACATAGATTCCAATCGGTCTTTATTTATATTTACATGAAGATTTTCCTGCAAGGAAAACCCCAAACACGGCACCCGATGCTCAAGAACCGCCGCGCGAACCACACACATGAGGTCATCTAAAATTATTCCACCTTCAAACGCAACCTCTTCCTCTTCTGAAATTTCAAACTTATCGATGGCTCTGAATGTACCCTTTAGCAGTTTATCTTCTCTTACCTCAACGACTTTAATGGTCAGCGATTCTTCATAGCGGTCTACCAGATTCCAGGTAAAACCTGCCAACTTGCCTTCCACATTCTTTATAAAATTTTCAGGCCCAAAAAAGGTCAAAGTTTTTTCCCGACCAAAAACCGTTCTTAGCAAACGGTCAAAGCCTATGAAATGATCGATATGTGTATGACTGACAAAAACATGCGAAACCTTCAAAAGTTCCGCATTGCTCAGCACAGAAATATCACCTAGGTCGAATAAGAACGCCCGCTTCTGAAATAGGAACTGTACCAATAACCCAGGATCTCCAAATGGATCATTAATCAAAGACGCATTAAAGCTCGAGTTCATTTTCCCGATCTCTCCGAGTCTGCATTATTAAAACGCAGGAATGCCTGAATAAAAATATCCAGATCACCATCCAAAACGGCATCCACATTGCCCGTTTCCACATTGGTTCTCAGATCCTTGACCAATTGGTAAGGATGCAAGACGTAGGAGCGTATCTGACTTCCCCATTCGATTTTCTTCTTATGCTTTTCCATTTCTTTCTTTTCCTCATCCTGCTTTTCCTGTTCCATCTCGTACAACCGTGCCTTCAACACCTTGGTCGCCGAAGATTTGTTTTTATGCTGCGATCTCTCGTTCTGGCACTGGACCACAATCCCCGATGGGATGTGAGTCAAGCGGACTGCCGAGTCGGTGGTATTCACCCCTTGCCCTCCTGGGCCAGAAGCACGATAGACATCTACCTTCAGATCTTCTTCCTTAATTTCCACTTCTATACCATCATCGACTTCAGGATAAACAAAAACCGATGCAAAAGAAGTGTGCCTTCTTTTATTTGAATCAAACGGCGATATTCGCACTAAGCGATGAACTCCAATTTCCGCTTTTAAATATCCGAAAACATAGTCACCCGAAAATAAAACCGTGGCACTCTTTATTCCTGCTTCATCACCATATTGAGTATCGAGAACTTCTGCTTTAAATTCATTGCGATCTCCCCAGCGCAAATACATACGAAACAACATATCTGCCCAGTCCTGAGATTCCGTTCCCCCGGCGCCTGAATTGATCGCAACGATAGCGTTACTAAAATCATTTTTATCAGAAAGGAGAGCTTTAAACTCTGCCTCTTCAACCTGAACATCGAGATCCGTTAATGAAGAATGAATTTCTGCCAATAGAGAGGGGTCGTCCTCATCTTCAGCTAATTCCAGCATAGCCGAAACATCTTCGCTGGCATTGTGAAGACTTTTCCAGATATCCACTTGCCGTTGCATTGCGGACCTGTTTTGCAGTATTTTTTGCGCTTCTTGATTATCATCCCAGAACCCTGGCTGGGTGATGGTTTCGTCAAGAGATTCGAGGGTTTTTAATTTATTATCAACGTCAAAGAAACCCCCGGAGTTGATCAATTCTAACTTCTATATCTTTCAAATCTTTAGTGTGATCTTCTTGCATCCGATTCTCCGTGTTCGTTGACATTCCGTCTATTTTCGCCAATCTACAGAAGAAAAGCAAGCTAGCCCGAGCCGTGGTTCAAAACAGGAGGTTGAACCCAGGCTAGGCCTTAATTATACTCAGTGTGGCTTCACTTATTCTTGTCCAACCCCCTTATTCTGTCAGGGGAAATCAACTAAAGCCAACTCAAGTTTTTGCCGATGAGTACAAGACCACCTGCTTTATAAACACGTAAGCTGCCAATTTGGAAACAGCGGGTGAACCCACAAATGTTTATGGATATCTTGACTACATTTCACCTGCTTACCCTTACCGTCTCGGCCTTGCTTTGCCGCATGCCTTTCCTAAATTTTCCTATGGATGACGATTTTGCTATTTACACCTATCGTGCCCGTTTCGCGAAGCAGGGTTTTCTATGGAAAGATGATTTGCAGATCATAGGCATTCCCATGTGGAAGATGATCCTATTCGACAAAGTTTTTGCCTCTTCCGACAAAGGCCTTTTACGAATACGACATTTGCTGACCCTTTTCCATGCAGCAGCCTGACTTTCTATTTACTGGTTCGTTTTGGTTATAACGCAAAACCAATGGGCCGCATTTACAGGTGGATTGCTCTACTCATTTTATGGAACTTCACCCGATCTAACCGCAGGCTCTTTCAACTTCGAACAATTCTATATTCCCTTTATCTTTGCCGGGCTGGCCTTTCTTTTAAATGGCGCGGTTTTTTATGCTGGGCTTTGTTTTGGCTTTGCTGTCATATGCAAATGCACTATGGTCATCTATGCTGGCATTCTCACCCCGGTAGCGTGGATATCTTATGGCAATACCCCCGCAATTGTTTTTGCCCTTACGGTATCCTGCGTAATCATCCTTTCTAATTCAATAGAGTGGGCACTCGGATTCTGGGATGCCAAGTCCATAAAGCAAATGAAAACCCGCATGGCGACCACAATGCGGATAACAAAAACAAAATCTCTGCATTTCAGCATTTGCTATGAAATTTATTTGCTGATGAAACAAGCCCTACCCATCTGGATAGCGGGAATAGCGGCCTTAGCATTCTACCTTGTGAAATCAGAAAATCTTTTGCTGATAGCCTTCACCATCATTACCTTAAGTAATATCGTTTTTCAGCGAGCCTTTTCTCGATACCATTATCTCCCCTGGTTCGCGTTGCTTTCGTTAGGCTGCGGTTTGGGGATGCATTGGGTAATGCAACAAGATCCTGCACTGACAATAATGGTCTCGATAGTTTTCTTCACAATTCTTGTCTGGAATATTAAATCCCTTTTTTTTTATTATTCAAAACCAACTCATCCCGAGACCCTGGTGCAATACGAAAAATACGATCAATACTTATATATTCCTCGGTTGGGAAAAATTCTAAAGCGACTTATGCGAATGCGAGGGGAATCGGGTGAACGGATTTTTGTGTGGGGAACCTTCTCTCAGCTTTATCACTTAACAGATTGCCCCTCAGCCGACAATTTTCTCCATTACACAATTGGTCCCTGGGACACGCAAGATCTGGAAGGGTTTTATGACAGCATGATAGGTGGAATCATAAAACATAAACCCAAATATATAATCAAAACCTTCCCCGATCTTGACATGCAGAAGCTAGAAAACGTAACGGGTTTGAAATACACACTTTTAAAAGTTGTGCTGGCAAGATTCCCTGTTTACCGGTTGGAAAGCTCCAAACCCCTGAGCACCGATCCCCTTTCATTTCCCTGGCAGAAAAAAATGGAACAAATGGAAGAACTTACACAGGGAGAATGGCATGCCCCGGCATTGAACCGCGCAGATTTAGAAAGGGGGAAACTAACCACCGCATTCAAGGAATGTCGCAATCTCTTACGTCTGAATCCGGAAGATAGAGAAGGGAATGTATATTCAGGCGAAATCTATTTAGCGCTCAACCTTCCCCATCAAGCCGAAAAGGCTTTTGAAAAAGCCGTTGAACTATCTCCCGAATGGCAGCATTTGAGAATCCATCTTGCCAATATAAAAATGCAGTTTAAAAAATTTGATGAAGCGATTCCTTTAATTCAAGAGGAAATCAAACGCTTTGACTTTCATGTTGAAGATGGTTTTTTGAATGGGCTACTCTTTAAATACAAAGGAAATTACAAGGAAGCTTGGGGAGAATTTGATCATATAAGAAGGCAGTTCCCCGACCGCCATGATTGCTGGGAATTCTGTATCGAATGTCTCGTCAAACTAAAAAATCAGGACGAATTAAAAAATTTATTCGAGGAAGCTCGAGATATACACCCTAAAAAAGATCAAGAATGGCTGCACACCAAAATCGTACAAGCTCTGGCGAAACTGGATTCTCAAACAAGACCTGAACATGAAACTCTAAACTTATATTTAAAAAATAACCCTGAAAACGGGATTTTAAAATATGCTACAGCCTCCTCCCTTGAAAACATAGGCAATTTATCGGAAGCCTATGCCCTGTTTGCGGAAATCGTAGATTCCCCCGAACACTACCCACACATTCAGGCTAATGCCTGTTTCAGAATGGCCCGTTCGGCACCCTTGAAAAAGAGGCAGGAGCTATTAAAAAAATGTATAAAACTTAACCCATCTCACCAAGGAGCTCAAGCAATGTTGAGCGAAACAACAAGTAACTCCACAAAAGACATAGCTGAAACATTAAAACAGAACCAGCCGGAAAACCCGTTAGTGAGCATCATTGTTCCCAACTGGAACGGAATGCGATTCGTTGGCATGTGCCTGGACTCTCTGGCTCAACTACACTTTGAAAACTTTGAAGTCATTGTGGTTGATAACGGATCTATGGACGGTTCCCGCGAAATGATAGAAGAAAAATATCCCTGGGTGCGGCTGTTGAAACTTCCACATAATATGGGATTCGCCATTGCCTGCAATGAAGGCATCAAAGCTTCCAATGCAGAATATGTTGTGTTGCTCAACAACGATATAGAAGTGGTACCCGATTGGCTGAGCGAACTTTATGAGGGTATGGAACGGCACCCTGAATGTGGCATGGGAACCACTAAAATGATGTTTCTCGATAACCGCGATGTCTTTTATAACACCGGCGATCTGTTTCATTCATGGTCGGCAGGTGGAGGACGCGGTCAAGGAGAAAAAGACAACGGTCAGTATGACGAGGAAGATTATGTTTTTGGAGCCTGCGCCGGAGCAGGCATTTACAGAAAAGAACTTTTCAAACAAATTGGATTATTCGATGAAGACTTCTTTATTTTTGCTGAAGATGTCGATCTGAATATGCGTAGCCAGTTGCAAGGATTTCAAGCAGTCTATTTGCCAAAATCAAAGGTCTACCACATTGGCACCGCGACAGTAGGGCTGTACAGTGACCGCTATGTCTATCTTTGTAAACGTAACGACATCTGGGTTTTCATTAAAAACTACTCTTTAAAGATGTATTTTAAGTATCTCTATTCCATCTGGAAACACCAGTTCAATGATATTAAATATTTTACGTACCGTGGGCAAGGCCAGGTTTTGTTAAAAAGCAAGTGGGATGCTCTAATGTTGCTCCCGAAAATGCTTTTTAGACGATTTCAGATTCAAAGAACTCGAACCATGGCAGACTCTGAAATTGAAAAACATATAATCACCGATTAAAAATTATTTCTCTGACAAAAACATAACTGAACTATAATGGGGCCGATCAGAGGTTTCGTTATCCCACCATTTCATTTTTCAACTGGAAAAACCGTTAAGAATAGAGTTCACACTTCAACCGAAAGCTTATGAAAAGCTCAATTCTTTTATTCAATCCAAGACCCGATCCGTATTACAAGCCAGTAGACCTGCCCCTTTCTCTTATTTGCGTATCCCGGTTTCTCGATAAAGAAGGGTATCCCATAAAGATCATCGCTGAAAACCTCTACCCCGATCCTTATCAGGAAATACGTGAATCGGCCAAGGATAGCCTGGCTTTAGGAATATCCGCTATGACGGGCCTGCAAATCCAG
>JAJDBA010000042.1 GCA_029261675.1 Nitrospinaceae bacterium | reverse complement strand
TATTTGAATCTATAGCGAAGCAATACCATGTAATCGGCTTTGATGTCATGGAATTCGCCCCCATTGAAAACTTCCATGCATATGAGTTTTCAGCGGCACTACTTACCTACAAAATGATGGGAATTATTGATCGCAATAAACTCTAAAAATGGACTAAATAACGGGGTTTGGTCAAGAAATAACTTCAAATTTCCCCGCTAATATTCTTCCCGGTGCCAGATTAAATGAACTGAGAGTTTCCCTGATTGTTTTTTTCATTGGAAATCCAGAAATCGCCCTATTTAAAACCTTCATCACACTATATTAGTCGGGATATTTTTTTTTAAATGGGCAAATATGGGTTTATGTTTCCTCATTAAATATTTTCTCTGCGGTGATTAAATCTTCTTTTGTATCAATTTCTGTCCATTTCTGTCCAGAAACATCCAGAGTATAAAAAGGAACATTTTTCTCAATCAACCTTTCATACGCGCCTTCGTAATACTCTTGATGATTTTGTTCATCCTCCATCATTGTTTTTAGCTCTGCAAGCAAAAGCTTTGCTGTTTCGCTACTAATTTTTTCAATACCAATTGATTCTCCCGCAGCATCTTTGGGATCAACTTTTTTACTAGCTTTAATAACCTTGTTTTCATCGTCAATAATTACTTTAATTTCTTCGGCATCTAGATTGATATTTTTGTCAACGCATAAACAATTTGTATATTCGCTTTCAATGAGATCCTTTAGTATTTGTTTATCAAATACTACATCCGCGTCAAACTTTACAAAACCTGAGCCCTGAATCAGATCCATCGCTAGCATCAAAGAAAATCCTGTGTTTGTCTCAGCATATCTATCATTTCTAACAAAATGGGCATTTAAATCCGGGAAATGTGTTTTGACATAATTTTTTATTTGTTCTTCTAAATATCCAAGCACAAACACGACTTCATGTATTCCGTTTTTCTGAATATTAGTTATCATCCTATTTAGTATGGTTTCTCTTCCAACTTTTAATAGGCTTTTGGGACAGTTATCCGTCAAAGGTTTAATTCTTGACCCCACTCCCGCAGCTAGAATGATGGCCTTAAACTTTATTTTTTGCTCTATGTCTTTCATTGTTTTAGTCTCGCGCTCAGATTACTTTCAAAGAAAAAACTCAGTATTTAGCATCGGTTATTTTTCAAACCTTATTTCCTGATTGTGGCCTATCTGGTACCCTCGCTGAAAGCCACGACCCAGACCATAAAACAGCTGGCTAACGGCAAAGACCCAAAGCATGGGAATAAGCGCATTAAGCAGCAGGGCCAGAGATAGCATAAAAATGAATACACCCTCATCAAAGAGAAGAATTTTTCGTTGTTCGCCCACAAACCACCTCAGGTTTGCCAGAACACCAAACCCAAGTCCTGCTGTCTCTCCCTGGTTAATTTCAGAAGTTTTTGAAGACAATTTTTCCAGATATCTACTGTCTCTGGACATTTGAGTGTTGATGGCTACATATTTTACGTAGCCCCGTAGCGAGTAAAAAGCAACGCCAATAAAGGCTAAAAATATCGGAAGTACGTTTTGAGACTGAATGTAAGCTGCATATCCCACTGACCCAAACCAAATGGTTACCTGTATCTGATCTGTCAATTTGTCAAAAAATCCTCCTGATAATGAAGAGGTGTTTCTATATCTGGCCATTTGTCCATCCATACAGTCCAGCACATGACTTATGTGAATCAAAGCTGCCGCAATAATAAAATTTACTGTTCCACCTGCAATAATAAACAGAGCAGATATGATTGCGGTGACAAATGACAATAGCGTGATTATATTTGGAGTTAACCATCTGAAATCCACCACCACAAAATTTACTGCGATAGCCATAGGTGAGGTTATAAAAGAGGACCACCACTCATCATCTTTATTTTTTGTTGCCCATAAAATGGATAATTTTTCATTCATACGTTTGGCACCGGCACCGGACAAGCGTCCTTTATTTTGTTTTTTATGTTAGAGATCAAATTGTTTGCGGAATAGACTAATTTAGGTTTTATTATTTCAATTGGAGCCAAACTTCTTAGAATTTCTGCCTGCGAATCTAAAAAATAATTAATTTCCGCAAAAGACAATTCCCCAATATTTCCAACCTGAAATACTTTACCTTTATATGGTCCTTTTCCTTCATAGATAATAATAGATTTCTCACGTAATTTATGACGGAAAAAATCCACATCAATATGTGAAGGAATATGAATGGTTGTTAAAACAGAGCACATATCCTTCTGAGCAATTAAAAATTTTAGGCCTGACTTCAACATCCCTTGCCTTAAAAGATTTGCTTTATGTTTAATGTCAGAATGACGATTGGAGACTCCACGTTTTAGTATATTGATCAGAGCTTGCTCTAGGGCGAAAAACAGGGGAACCGCCGGTGTATTCGGGGTCTGAGAAATAGTTTTGATAAAATGATAAAATTTATACAAGTTTAGGTAGGTCGACTTAACCGGAAGAAATTTCAGCTTTTCAAATTCTTTTTTTGCTCCAATCACAAAAGATAATCCAGAATAGGACCCGATAGCCTTTGAACTCGAACTTGAACAGAATGCAATGTGACACTTTTCCATATCAATAATTTCAGCCCCCGCACTACTTACACAGTCCACAATAAACATCGCACCATTTGCTTTTGATAGTGCGCCCACTTTCTCTAGAGAATTAAGCATTCCCGAACTTGTTTCATGATGAACCATGGCAACGATGTCAATCTTATGTTTTTTTAGGTAGGATTCTATTTTCTTTAAGTTTAAGCTTTTTCCCCAGTCAAACTTTAGTAGAAAAGTGTTCTTATTATGGATTTTGGAAATATTGTATAGCCGTTCTCCAAACTCACCATTGGACAAAATAAGAATGTTTTTATCCCCGACCACTGAAGAAAGTATAGATTCATTTGCAGCCGTCCCAGAGCCGGTAATCACTACAGCTCGGTAGTCAGCAATGTTTCTTATTTCAAAGAGTCTTAGTAATTTATTTTCAATACTTTCTAGTAAACAATCGAAATCGGTTTCCCGATGACAAATATCTTCTTTGCCAATGGCCATCCTTACATTTTTAGCCACATTTACGGGACCAGGCGTAAATAATAAATATTTTTTCATGGATTCTCCAGATACCATCCGAGCTTTTTATTGTTCGATTAAATGGTATGTAAATTTTTGTAGATCTTCCTTACCAGACGCTTTTAATACTTCTGGTATTTTTGTTGGATCTTGGCGACTCAACACTAGGTTCCGCTATGTCCCAGTATCCATGTTATTGCAACGCTCTCGCACTGACTGGAAAGGCATTCCTTCAGCAAGAACATAGCGCTCTGCACGAATAAACCAAAATGCAAGTCCGCCAGTGTTATGGCTGTAATCCGATGCATCTTTGTCTGCCCGAACACCCAAAGAGCCTTTTCGACCCGTTTTGTTCCACCCGCGTCCTTCCATGATCATACGTATCAAAACACCAATGCTTTGCCGAAACCGCAAGCTGTTTTTATTAAGTGGTTCTGCTAGAGCCCGATCTAAGATTGGAATTGACTCAAGTTCTCGAACAATACCCGCTAATGGAGGCCTATCGTGGTGAATTTCAGATTCTTCCATCCGGCGCTGTTTGTTTTCATCATTAAAGAAATCAAGAGTTGCATCGAAGGGTTGCTCGGGGTCATTTACAACATCTAAAAAAGTTCGACCCTGATTGTCTTCAAGGAACTTTTCGCGTGTGATCTTTAAAGTTGGCACTTTAGACTCCGATCTTTTGAAGGTATTATCAAATCATCTTTACAAAGATACATAACTAGTAGGTACATAAGTAGTAGGTGCAAATATTGTATCTTAATCCACGGGAAAAGCAAATCTACTTTGCTCTTCATATCAAAAGGGGGCAAGCGACGACTTGGCCCCTTTATTTATTCGACTCAGTTAGTTTTACTGCAATAGTATTCATGCTGAAACCAATCGTAGAACAATGATCGCGCACAGTAAAAGGGAGGACAAGGAAAGCTATGTGAGGATGTTGGATAGCATGAACGGCTAAGGTGATAAACATTCCCCTTCCTCGAGAGTGGAGGAATAGCCCCAAGGGGATCGAATCCCTGTTTCCGACGTTAGAAGCAGACCTAAACCTTGATAAGTTATCCTAAATACTGGGAGTGGCGAATCAGAATGTTGCAGTTTAATTAACCCCTAAATCCGACGTAGACTATCTTCTTCACCCACCCCATTTATGGTTTCTCTCACCGCTATATCCTTGAGTTTGGAGTGCCTAATGCTATTAAGGATGCCGAAATTGTCAAATTCGCTCAATAAGCCTCTGATTAACCCTAACAGCGAATAAAAGACGAAAATATATTGACACCGTCTCTAGAGCAAGATACCTTTATTTCCCAATCAATCACCCAATGAGACCGTCATATGACAGCTGTTACCCCAATTGCCTTTAAAATTGCCAAGCCATGCTTTTTGCCATTGGCGTTGTGCCATGTTGAGGCGGGGTTTCCATCACCTGCTGATGATTATATGGAAGGGGCACTTGACCTAAATGAGCATATCATTAAGCATCCTTCGGCCACTTACTTTGTAAAAGCATCTGGTGATTCCATGATTGGAGCAGGAATTTTCAATGGTGATCTACTGATTGTGGATCGAAGTTTGGAAGCTTTGAGCGGAAAGGTTGTCATTGCTGAAGTGGATGGTCAACTCACCGTAAAACGGCTTTTAAAGTTGAATGATAGCTTTTCACTGCAATCCGAAAACTCTAGTTATCCGCCAATAGATTTGCAGGAAGGGAATGAAGTTATAGTTTGGGGAGTCGTCACTCATGTAATCCATGATCTGCTGTGAAAATTTTTGCTCTAGTCGATTGCAATAATTTCTATGCATCTTGCGAGCGTGTGTTTGATCCCAGTCTAAAAGAACGTGCCATTGTCATATTGTCAAATAATGATGGTTGTATCGTTGCTCGCTCCAATGAAGCAAAATCTCTAGGTATTCCGATGGGAATTCCTGTCTTTAAACAAAAAACAGTCATCAAAAAACACAACGTTGCTGTTTTTTCCTCAAATTATCAACTTTATGGAGACATGTCAAAAAGGGTGATGGACAGTCTCGGCCTCTTTGCTCCCGATATGGAAGTGTATTCAATTGATGAAGCCTTTCTTCGCTTGGACTATTTGCAACCTCGCAACCTGCATGAATACTGTAAAACCATTCGCGAAAAAATACTTCAATGGACAGGTATCCCAGTATCTATCGGCATTGGCCCAACCAAGGTGTTAGCAAAGATTGCCAATCACGTTGCAAAAAAGCAGACGGATGGAGTATTCGATATTCAGTGCCAGCAGAAACAAGATGAAATTCTAAAATCTCTGGAGGTAAAAAAGATATGGGGAATTGCGAGAGGCTTGTCTGAGCGTTTGAACAGCATGGGCATATACAAGGCTTCAGAACTTAGAGATGCGAGCCCATCTATTATTCGTAAGCATCTGTCCGTTGTTGGAGAGCGTATATTACGAGAACTGAAAGGACAATCTTGCATTGATTTAGAAACTATCCAGCCCAAAAAGAATATTATGTCGTCAAAGTCTTTTGGCAAGCTTATAACAAAAAAAGAACCTATAGAAGAAGCATTATCCAATTACGCAGCGCGTGCCTGTGAAAAACTAAGAAAACAAAATAGTCGAACGCAAGCAGTGCATGTGTTTATCCAGACTAATGGCTTCAGAGAAATCGACAGGCAATACAACAATGCGATCACTCATACTTTAACGACTCCTACCAGCGATACTCGCATCATTATTGAAGCGGCAAAGTTCTGCCTGAGCAGAATCTATAAGCATGGATACCGCTACAAGAAAACGGGGATCATGCTGCTGGATTTAATCCCTGCCTCTTTGGAACAAAAACAACTGTTTGTTGATTTCGATCATCGCCCTGGAGACCATTTGATGAACATTGTGGATCGAGTTAATAAAGAGCAGGGTTCCGATACATTATTTTTTGGGGCGCAGGGTGTTAACAGAGAGTGGAAGATGCGTTGCGGATTGCGGTCACCGCGATATACAACCCAGTGGAATGAATTACTAACGGTGCGCTAAGATTTTCTCCCACCACATAGCTATACATTGATTTTCCAAGCGTGGGTTAAAAGTTACCTTAAAATCATTTTCAAATAAGAATGGTTAGCAAAGAGTTCGTTAACGGTTAGTTATCAGTTGATAGCAGGTTGATAGCAAGCTGGTTACCAGTTGGTTGGCAATTGGTCAACCGTTTGAATCTTTATTTTATATTGGCCTGTTGTTCTTCGTAATTGAGTTGGTCCCATCGTTCTAGGAACTCTTCTTTAGTTAAGACAAAAGTCTCCCTATTTTTAATATCAGAATGTGAAACGGCTTTTAATTTTGGATTCAAGCAACCATTGATCTCACAAGCCGCTTTAATCCTGTCTTTCCATTCGATCTCCTCATTTTTTGCAACGCCGATTAAAAATTCTATAGGGTCAAATTCGTTTTTCTGACATGCTTCTAAAATTGTCAAAGTACGTTTATTTTTGCTTCCTGGTTTTCGTCCGGCAGGATTTCCGGATTGTCCAGGCTGAAACCTACCCTTAATACATTCTTCTGTAGACAGCAGGGAATCTGCAGATTTATGTTGG
>JAJDBA010000041.1 GCA_029261675.1 Nitrospinaceae bacterium | reverse complement strand
TGGATCGAATAGATAAGGGGATTGCGAGCAAGGCCATAACCACACTTATGAAAGGATAAGAAATATTTCGATGCAACTCAATCCATTTCATCGAGGTGTCTTTTCCTTCCAGCGCCTGAGCTTTTATTATGTTGTACAATCCGCTAAGGCTCATCTCTTCGGGTCGTTTGTGAGCTTTGGATAAATTTTTCGGGGTTTCAGGTGTAGGGAAAGTTTTCTTTGCAAAATATTCTGTTGATTGTATTCCGGAATTCCCGAATTTGCGTATATAGCCATCTAAAAATTCCCATTTATTGATAGACCAGACCGCCTCCCGAGCATCAATGCGTTGAATGATGGAATTATCTTTGCCGGGTTTTAAAATAATAACTTTTTCTAATTTTGATTTGTAAGGATCAAAATAATCGATGTTCCAGATATCACCGTTGGTCGACCGGAACCAGAGATTTTCAGTGGGAATTTTTCCATAAGAAGTGCGCGCCTGAATTTTACCCATAAAGATATAATTCATTTTCTGATTGGTAATGGGAGATAAAAACTCACTGCTGGCAAGAATTGTCAAAGCAACAACCAGGGAGGCGCCGATAATGGGAAGGGTGATACCGGTAATGCTTATTCCGCAGGCTTTCATTGCTGTGAATTCATTGTTTTTCGCAAGTGAGGCGAGGGTGATAACGGTTGCAAGAAGAACTCCTTGAGGGGCCATGTAAAAAGCAATGAAAGGGATTTTAAAAATATAATATGAGATGAGGTCAATCATAGGCGCATCTTTTGCCAAAAATTCATCGATGCGTTCAAAAAAGTCGACGATCAAAAAAATCCCAATCAAACCACTGGCGGTCAATAAATATATTTTTATAAATTGTGCGAGCACATATCGCTTTAACAATGTCATAAGGCTTTTATTGTTGGAAACTCAATGGGTGTTTAACGTCGGTATCAAAGAACTCAAGGCCGGGCTTAAAAATTCCAGATCGCTGCGGTTGATCAGAGTTTGTCTTATGTAATTCAAAGTGGGTTCAATATATTGTAGATAGCGGTCATTGCCTAAAACTTTATGTTGATAGGCAAAAGTGCCAATCGCTTTTAAATTTCTCTGCAAAGACATCCATTCGAAAATTTTATAAAATGATTCCGGTATAACTTCCCGACCATTTTGTTCCATGCGCTCGATATAATATTCCAGCAATTCACTTCTTACGGACTCATTCAAAACAACATAGGAATCTTTTAAAAGGGAAGTCAGATCATACTGGCATGGCCCCATTCTGGCATCCTGAAAGTCGATCACCTTCAGCTTACCATTATGTATCATAATATTTCGCGAATGATAATCTCTATGCGTGAATACCCGATCCTCTTTCGACAGGGTTTTACAGAGTGTGCGCAACGCTTCACGGACTTTATTCTTTTCGTCCTTGGTAGCCACACTCATCAGCATTCCTTGTACGTAGTGTTCCAGCATGAAATCCATTTCCCACATCAGCTTTTCTTCATCAAAGAATAATGAGTGGGCAGGGGAATCGGGCGTAATAGTTTTGGTGGCTCGTATATGAAAGTCTAGGATAATATCGATGGCTTTTTGATACCAGAACACGGTTTTTTCTGGCTCTTCGGTAATCTTGTCCGCTAAATGAGTGTTGCCGCAATCCATCAGAAACAGCAATCCCTGTTTCTCATCGAAATGAAAGATGTCTGGTACGGGTATATCCAGATTCCTGAGAAACTTCTGCATGCACTTGAAGTTGGGCTCCGTTTCCAGCTTGGCTAATTGCATTATGATGACGGAACGTGACATTTCAGGTGACGATTCTAATACATACTTGGCCCTGTAATAATTTCTGTCCGAGGCATCCCCTTTCAGGAGTATGCATTCTATTTGCGAAACCGGTTCCTTGGCAAAAAGTTCAAGCCATGAGATCAGATAGTTTTTATCAAACCGGGCAAGTTTAATATCCGTATTTTCCATGTGTATAAAAAAATCTATTTCAATTATTAAACATCTAATGTAGCATTCTGTTCTTTTATTAAATCCAAGCGGAGATTTTCAGATGCCGAAACCAAGTTATCACATTTTAGTTTGTACAAACAGTCGTCCACCGGGGCACCCACGCGGGTCTTGTAGCGAGAGCGGTTCTAATGCGATTTTTGAAAAACTGTCGATGGGGATCGAACAAAAAGGATTGTTTGGAAAAGCAACAGTGACCAGCACTGGATGTTTAGGGCCTTGTGGTGTGGGGCCGGTTGTTATCGTTTATCCAGAAGGAGTCTGGTACCAAAAAGTACAACCCGAAGATGTTGAAGAGATTCTCGACCAGCATGTTGGTCAAGGTAAAAAGATTGACCGCCTCGAAATCCCAGACGAACTCTGGGGCTAGCGGCGAAATCCCTTTAGTGATGGATGGGGACGATGTAAACCAGTTAATAGGTTCGCCAGCTTTGCTACCCTCGCTAGAGGGTGAGCTGAGCGGCCTATTGGGGGGGGTTAGCTATTGCTATTTGCTTCCCACGAAGTGGGTGGGCGAAGACCGAGGTCTTCTATCATGGTCATATCTCTTTTTGGATCCTGACCTTTTGTGGTCAGATAATTACCGCCAAGAATTCCATTGGCCCCTGCCGAAAATAATCGTTCCTGTTTATCCGTC
>JAJDBA010000040.1 GCA_029261675.1 Nitrospinaceae bacterium | reverse complement strand
CAATACCGATTTGTTTTACTTTACCGTCCTCGTCAATGCGGATGTCGGGTTCTGGCACATGGAAGTCAACGCTCCCATTTTTAAATCGACGTTTCCGAAGTGTCTTGCTGAGGTGGTGCATATCTACCAGCGTTTGCATGAAAGGCAAGTCGCTTTCCTTATCGCTGCCATTTTCGAGTAGCTCGGCTACTTCGTTATAAGTGAAGCGTCGTTTACTTTTAATAAATGATTTGTAGATTTGGGTTGCCAGGGGATTGCCTTGACGGTCGAAGTCAATGAATGCACTCAGCGTTAGACGCGTTTCGTCTGGTTTCAGACTACAGGCTTCGTTGGAAAGAATTTCTGGAAGCATAGGGATGACTCCATCTGCATAATAAACACTGGTGCCTCTTTCAAATGCTTCTTCATCGAGATGAGAATTTTCTTGGACAAAGTGACTGACATCTGCAATGTGCACGCCGAGGCGATACCCTTCCCCTAGATGCTCGAGTGAAACCGCATCGTCAAAATCTTTTGCTCTTTCGCCATCAATCGTGAAAGTCATGAGGCCGGTCAAGTCTTTGCGGTCTTCCATGGACCTCATTTCTTTTGCGACGGCTTTTGCTTCCTTAATTATTTTTGGCTGGAAGCCTTGACGAATGCCAAACTTGCGTAGAATAGACTGCACTTCCACTTCAGGGTCGTTGGACTTGCCGAGGATTTCGATGACCTTTCCAACAGGCGGTTGATGTCGGGTGGGATAGGTTTCGATTTTCACATCGACAACTTGTCCATTCTTTGCGTCTTTACGGTTTTTGCCCGGTATGAATACATCGTGAAAATGTTTCCCTTCATTAGGAATGACCCATCCATCTCGACCGAATGTTTGGTAGACACCGACTAAATTGGGTGTGTTGCGTTGTAGGATTTTTATGACACGTCCTTCAGGGCGACCGGGTTCTTTTTCCGACTCCACGCGAACCACTACATGATCTTGGTGCATGGCCTCATTCATACATTTTTGGTGAATATAAACATCGTTGGTTTCGTGATGCTTGTCGGGAATGACGAAGCCAAATCCGTTTGGATGTCCATGTAATTTTCCAGTGACTAGATTCATTTCATCGGGGAGACCGTAGCGACCACCACGGATTTTTATCAACGAACCTTGAGCGGCCATGTCTTTGATACGGTTGCGGAACTCACGGTGGTCCGCAGCTGTTACTCCCAATTGCTTGGATAGTTCGGAGATTTTCATCGGGCGGCTGACTTTTTTCTTCAGCAATGCCAGAATTCGCGCGTCGGTGAGTTTCATAAGGTTGACCGAAATGAGGGATGTAAAACCCTTGATATCCTATAACGAGATGAAATGCAATGCTGAGATAGCGTAGATTTTTGAAAACGCTTCGCTTATAATCCCCACAAGACTACGTCTTGAAGAAGAGTTGGCGGGCAAATAGTAAAAGGTTTGATAGCATTTGTCAGCTTTCCAAGAGTTGAACAATTGGGCTCCACACCAAGTGGCGCGTTAGCGAGAAAAGGGAAAGATGAAAGTTCAGGTAGATTGGCTGAAAGAATATGTGAAGATTGACGCGCCTGCGGCAGAGTTGGGCCATGTGCTCACTATGGCGGGTTTGGAAATTGAAAGCCACGAATTGCTCGACGAAGAAAAAGGCGATGTGCTGGAACTGAATGTGACTCCAAATCGCGGCTATTGTTTGTCGCATCTGGGGGTGGCACGTGAAGTGTCTGCACTTATGGGAGGAACGTTTACTCCCCCGGACTCTTTGAATGAGTTGGAGAAAAGTTGGGGCGCGAACCCTGTTGCAGAAAAGATAGCTGTTGAAAATTTAGAAGAAAGTTTGTGCCCACGTTATGCCGCATTGGTGATTGAGAATGTTAAGCCGGGTCCATCCCCTAAATGGTTGTGCGACCGGTTACAGGCAATTGGGTTACGACCGATCAACAATATTGTGGATATTACTAATTTTGTAATGATGGAGTACGGTCAACCGCTGCATGCTTTTGACCGCGAATTGCTTTCGGGAAATAAAATCATAATTCGTAGCGCAAACAAGGGTGAAAAATTTGCCAGCCTTGATGGTAGCGAGTTGAAATTGGATGTGGATGCGCTGGTTATCGCTGATGCAGAAAAACCTGTTGCTCTGGCAGGTATCATGGGCGGGGCGAACAGTCAGGTTTCTGATACAACGAAAAATATTGTTTTAGAAAGTGCGTGTTTTGATTCTTCTACGATACGGAAGGCTTCGAAAAAGTATGGCCTAAGGTCGGACTCTTCTTACCGCTTTGAAAGAGGCGTGGATATGGAGGGAGTCATCACTGCTCAGGCTCGTGCCGCTTGTTTGATCAAGGAACTGGCAGGAGGAGATATCTGTAAAGGCAGAATCGATGTTTATCCAAAAACCCGTGAGAACATTCAAGTGGCATTGCGGGTTTCTCGTGTGAATCAGTTGTTGGGGGCTGATTTTAGTGCGGAGCAGATAAAAGAAATTATTTCACGTTTGGGATTAAAGGTAGAGGCTGCGATTGAGAATGAAACTCTGCAAGTGGGGATTCCCGGCTTTCGTCCCGATCTGACGCGTGAAGTAGATGTTATAGAAGAAATTGCCAGGGTCGATGGATTCGACAAAGTCGCTACGGTCTTCCCTGTAGCTTCGGTTAGACCGGTGCGTATTGCTCCCAAGCAAAGTATGTTGCGCAAAATAAGAGAGGTGCTTTGCCATACGGGTTTTTCTGAAACGGTCCATTTCAGTTTTGTCGATCAGGAGAACGCGGAAAACTATTTGTCTTCATTTGCATCGACAAAAGATAAAGTGATTTCGTTGAAGAATCCTTTAAGCTCTGAAAACGATACCATGCGCACGAGTTTGATTCCCGGCTTGTTGAAGACCATTCAGAATAATTTGAGTAAGGGACAAAAGCCTCTCAAGCTTTTCGAAATTGGCAGTGTTTATTTTTTAGATTCAAAGGGGAAGCGTGTTGAGAAATCTGTTTTGACAGCCGCAGTGTTAGGGCCTTATGAACTTACGCCTTGGAAGCCTCGTGGTAAGGAGTATGATTTTTATGATCTAAAGGGAGCGCTGGATAGTTTATGTTCTCATTTTGGATTGCAGGTGAATTTTCCAGCAAATGCCAATAGATCCTATTTGTTGGCGGAGAAATCGGCAAACTGTTGCGCCGATGCAAATGAGCTAGGCTATATGGGGCAGCTTTCGCCGGATAAAACGGAGATTGCAGAAAAAGTTTTCGTTTGGGAATTGGATTTGCAAAAGCTTGAGGAATCACTTCCACCGCGTCCACGTTTTCAGAGCATTGCGAAATTCCCGGAAACCTATCGCGATATTTCCATTCTGGTGGATAGGAAAGTCACCTCCCAGAAGGCATCCGACTTGATTTTAAAGACAGGTCATCCACTTTTAAAACAGGTCGAGCTTTATGACCATTTTGAAGGGAAAAAAATCCAGTCAGATAAAAAAAGTCTTACTTTTGCCCTTTCTTTTCAATCTAAAGATAAAACCCTGTCGGACGATGAGGTCAGCCCTTTGTTTGAAGCTATCGTTCAAACGTTAAAGACCGAATTGGACGCGTCTCTCAGGGAATAGACGCCCTCATTGAGCCCATTGACACCCTAATTTCGGGGTGCTACGATTCTGCCATGTCCAAACCCGATATAGAAAAGTTACAGGCAGGTGTTTCAACTTTACTTGAGGCTTATCGCCAACTTAAAGACGAGAACCAAAAGTTGAAATTGCAGGTGGAAGGTCTGACACGTGAAGGTGAGTCCTTGTCGAAGGAACAGGAGTTTGCCAAGGAGAAGCTGGATCGCTTAGCTGAACTTGAAGTGGCGAACACGAACAGCGAAAAGGATAGAAAACAGATTCGCGAAAAGGTCGTTCATCTTTTAGAAAAACTTGAAAAATTTGATTTAACTTGAACTGACAATGGCAAAAATACAAATTTACGGCAAAACCTATAGTTTGAAGAGTTCTTCTGATCAGGTAAGCATGGAAGAGGTTGCAGCTTATGTCGATGCAAAAATGCGCGAGTTGGCAGAAGTGCGTAGCAAAACCAGTTCTACCGATCTTGCTGTCCTTGCGGCTCTCAATATTGCGCAGGAATTAATGGAGTTGCAAAAGCAGACCGATGCCAATGACACAGCCCATGAAGAAAAAATTGGGCAGATGCTAGAGGCCTTGGAGAATGAGATGGAAGGTGTTGAAAAGTAAGTGGTTATAGTGGCCACATAGCTCTTGAGGGTGTTTTGCCTTTGTGTTAGGATGTGGTGAAATTTGAATTTGTTGTCTCCCTGTTGTGCTCGAGTAAAAATTTAATTTCTTGAGCCAACAGTTCGTAAAAGGGGTTGATGAATCGGCTGCGGTGTGCACGCCTGCTCAGGTAGGAAGCCTAAAGCAGTTCACGGATACCCCACCTGTCCTTGACAGGTTCAAAAAATAGTTTTTGCACGGCATTACGGGGGGACTTTTTGATTGAGTTAAGAGCTTCAGGGGTAGATAGCCCAGGTGAGCCTGAATATATAAAGGTCTGGTTTTCATTGTTTAAAGAATTCTAGGCTTGTTTGCGGAGTGAAGATTATGAACGGACCGTGTGTTTCGTTTTTTGATATATCCCAAAATAATCTTATTGTTTTGTCTCATCTTGTCTTTCCCCAGGCCTGAAAGTAGGGCTAACTCCCTGATATTGCTGGATCTCACCTAAAAGCTTAGACTGTGCCTGATTGTGGGTACTGCATCTTTATTTTGCGCGATGGGTTAGGAAGATTATGGCTTGCGCTATTCCAAAACTGGATAAAGCAGCCGTCCGGAAGATGATGATCCGGCGTAGAAATGATCTGACACCGAATGAGGTTGTTGATTATAGTAGAGAGATCGAGGAAAGCCTGTTTTCCTGTGAAGATTTTTTAATTCGTGACTCTATTTTGTATTACCTGTCATTTGGAAAAGAGGTGCGAACGGATGCCATGATCGCGCGCTCGTTGAAACTTGGGAAAAAAGTTTATGTTCCGCGGATATTAAAAGCCGAAAATAAAATGGAAATCTGTGAGATTAATAATCTGGAAACAGGTTTCTATATCAATAATTTTGGAATTCGGGAACCTTCCGAGGTTCCTGTCGTTTCACCGAATAAATTAGATGCTATCGTAACGCCGGGTTTGGCGTTTGATTCTTCTGGGGGGCGAATAGGCTTCGGTGGCGGTTATTATGACAGATTGTTTATGGAGTTGCCGGGCAACTCTTTACGTTTAGGGGTCGCTTACGATTTTCAAATAGTGGACTCTCTGCATCAGGATGCTTGGGATAAAAAGGTGCAAAAGGTTATTACTGAAAAGGACACGTTAAACTGCTGAGGTTTCCGGAAACATTCAGTATGTTTACTTCTAGAGGTTTTTAAATGCATATATTCACTGCCATAAAAGTAAACTTCAGTACCTTGCTTGGGGGAATGTTATTTGCCTTGGCGATCGGGTACGGGATTGGTTATTTTTTGCGAAAGATGTTTACGGAGTATCAGATTAAAGAAGCGGAAGCACGCCGCCAGAAAATGATCGCCGAAGCGGAGAAAGAGGTCGAAAGCCGCATGAAATCCGCAGAAATCGAAGCCCGGGAAAAATCGCTGGTAGTAAAAGGCGAATTGGAAAAGGAAATGAAAAGCAAGCGGGATAGCCTGCGTGACCAGGAAAAAAATCTTGAGCAAAAAGGAAGAGACTTGAGAAACGAGTCTGCAAAATTTCAGTCACGTGAAAAGGAAATCGAATCGCAGCTCGCAAAACTTAATGACGATAATAAAGAGGTTGAACAGCAAAAAGCAGAATACAAACGCCTGGTTGAAGAGGAGCTCAGGAGTCTCGAAGTAATAGGTTCTTACACGGCTGAAAAGGCGCGAGAAGAGATAAAGAATAAAGTCATTAATGAAGCTAAAATGGATGCCGCGCGTGAAGTAAAGAAAATTGAAGAAAAAGTAAAATCGCAAGCCGATGACGAAGCGCGAAAATTAATCACCATGGCGGTTCAAAGGCTGGCATCCGACCACGTTGCAGAAACGACGGTTGCTGTGGTTGAATTGCCCAGTGACGATATCAAAGGTCGTATCATTGGTCGCGAAGGCCGCAATATCCGAGCTCTTGAGCAGGCAACAGGAATTGATCTGATCATTGACGACACACCGGGTGCGGTGGTTCTATCGGGGTTTGATCCGATTCGGCGGGAAGTGGCGCGACGGGCTCTTGAACATTTAACTCTTGACGGCCGTATTCACCCTGGCCGAATAGAAGATGTAGTCGCTAAGTGCAAAAAGGAAGTGACTGAAGAGATTAAAAAAGCGGGAGAACAGGCGATCCTTAATGTTGGGATTGACAATGTGCATCCTGAAATGGTCAAGCTACTTGGCAGGCTCAAGTATCGAACCAGTTATACACAAAATGTCCTCGAACATGTTCAGGAGGTTGCATTTGTTTGCGGAGCCATTGCGGTTGAACTCGGTTTAAACGAAAACATGGCTAAGCGTGCAGGGCTATTGCACGATATTGGTAAAGCCATCGATCATCAAACCGATGGCACTCATACTTCTCTAGGAGTAGATATTGCTAAACGTTATGGCGAACACCCTTTCGTGTTGAATGCCATTGCAGCGCATCATGAAGACTGTGAAGCGGAATCCCCATACGCGGTTCTTGTCGCTGCAGGTGACACGATTTCTGCATCGAGACCTGGGGCGCGTCGCGAGATGCTGGAGACTTATGTTAAGCGTATGACCCAACTGGAAGATATTGGTGATTCGTTTAAAGGCGTACAGAAAACGTTTGCAATTCAATCGGGTCGAGAAGTTCGTATTATCGTTACACCTAGTGGTACCGACGATCAAAGTGCTAATATCCTCGCACGCGATGTCGCGAAAAGAATTGAAAAAGAGGTGACGTATCCCGGTGAAATTAAAGTCACTGTGGTTCGTGAATCTCGATTTACCGAGTTTGCCAGGTAGTTACAGGCTTATTCCAGCGTTCAAAAATCCATATCATAATCACTCAAAAAAGAACTGAATTCAGCTCATGGAAGAATTAGGACATTTGATCAAGCTCAGGCATGAAAAACTTACAGACCTGAGAGAGAAGGGAATTGCTCCCTACATCAACCGATTTAAAGTGGATACCGCAATTCAATCGCTGGTCCAGGATTTTGATGGGGGTAGTAAAGAAGAACTGGATGAAAAGGATCATATCTGTATAGCTGCGGGTCGGATTATGACTCGGCGAAAACACGGTAAAACCACTTTTGTAAATATTCAGGATTCCACCGGACAAATTCAGGTCTTTATAAATAAGAACGCTTTGGGCGAAGAGGCCTATGAGATATTCGGAAAATTTGATATCGGCGATATTATTGGAATCAATGGAAGAGTGTCTAAAACAAAAACGGGAGAGCTGACCCTGTTTGCAAGCAAGGTCACTTTGTTGTCCAAATCCTTGCAACCACTTCCAGAAAAGTGGCATGGGCTGAAAGATGTTGAGTTGCGTTATCGACAGCGTTATGTGGATTTGATCGTCAACCCGGATGTTAAAAAAGTTTTTGTTCTGCGCAGTAAAATTATTTCCGCGCTTCGTGACTATTTGAATGAACGGGATTATCTCGAAGTTGAGACTCCGATGATGCAGTCTATCCCCGGGGGTGCCACGGCGCGTCCTTTCAAAACACATCACAATGCTTTGGATATGGATCTTTATCTCCGTGTTGCACCGGAGCTTTATTTAAAACGCCTTGTGGTTGGAGGAATGGAAAGAGTTTATGAGATCAACCGAAACTTTCGTAACGAGGGTATATCTACTGAACATAACCCTGAGTTCACTATGGTTGAGTTCTATACGGCTTATGCCGACTACAATGATTTGATGGGTTTAACAGAAGACCTTTTTCGTTTCATTTGTGAAAAAGTTTTCCCAGAAAACGATTACAAGTTTCCTTATACGAGCGTTGTGAATGGTGAATCGGTGACAGAGACGATTGATTTTTCCCAGTCATTTCGGCGTTGTACCTTCCGGCAGTCTTTGATCGATATTGGAGGTATTGCTGAGGAGCATCTAGGCGATCCACAAAAGACAGCTGCATTTGCCCTGGAAAATAAAGTGGCATTGGAGAAAAAGGACAGTCACGAAAAAATCCTCGCAAAACTGTTCGATCATTTTGTGGAACCGAAAATGTCTCAACCCACTTTTATTACGGACTATCCGTTAGCATTGTCACCTCTCTCCAAGCAAAAAGAAGACGACCCAGGATTGGTTGAGCGATTTGAACTTTTTATTGGTCGTAAGGAAATAGCCAATGCCTACACTGAGTTGAATGATCCTATAGACCAGAAGAAAAGGTTTGAAGGACAGGTAGCGGAGCGTCAGGCGGGTGATGACGAAGCCCACTGGATGGACCATGATTTTGTCCGCGCCTTGGAATACGGTATGCCGCCAACGGCTGGGGAAGGCATTGGTATTGATCGTTTGGTCATGTTATTTACCAATAGCCCTTCCATTCGTGATGTGATCCTTTTCCCACAATTGAAAAAGGAATCAGGGACCAGTCCTTGATTCACCCCTTATATGTCCTTTGAGCTTTTTGTCAGTCTGCGCCATCTTAAAGCCAAGCGTACGCAAAAATTTATCTCCCTCAACACCTGGATATCCATCGGTGGTGTCGCTCTCGGGGTGATGGCGTTAATCGTCGTCATTGCCGTTATGTCGGGTTTTGGAAAAGACCTTCGCGATAAGATCCTTGGAACCAATAGCCATATTGTTGTTACCAATATCACCCGTTCGGGAATGGATGATTATGAATCCGTTTTGAAAAAGGTGATGCAGGCCGAAGGGGTCAAAGCCGCGGCTCCATTCATACTCAATCAAGTGATGCTGACGTTTGGTGGCAACTCTTCAGGCGTAGTTGTTCGTGGTATTGACCCTGATCGGGAAGCAATGGTTTCTGATCTTGAAAAAAACCTGATTCAAGGTGAACTTGCGATGTTGAAAAGAAGTAAGAGCGGAGCTAAAGGTCCTCGGCGTGACAATATCATTCTGGGCAAAGAACTAGCGCAAAAGCTAGGTGTGCAGATGGATGACGCGGTATCCATGGTTTCCCCTGCCTCCCGACTAACTCCTATGGGCTTGGTTCCTAAAATAAAACTTTTTAAGGTGGTCGGTTTTTTTGAATCGGGGATGTTTGAGTATGATTCCAGCTTGGCTTTCATTTCCATCGAATCGGCACAAAAGTTTTTTGCGATGAAGGGAACTGTGAGCGGCGTTGAAATTCATGTGGATGATATCGATCATGCAGATAAAATCGCGGAGTCTCTACAGGAAAACCTTGGTTTTCCTTATTACGCTAGGGATTGGATGCGGATGAATAAAAACCTTTTTTCTGCCTTGCGTCTTGAAAAAATTGTCATGTTCATTATTTTAATTTTAATTATCTTGGTGGCGGCTTTTAATATAGTGAGCACGCTTTTTATGGTGGTCATGGAAAAAACCAAGGAAATCGCGATTTTAAAATCGATGGGGGCATCGCGAACCAGCATAATGAAAATCTTTAGTTTGCAAGGATTGATCATTGGTATTACAGGGACATTTATTGGCTGTGTTGGTGGGTTTACCATTGTTCCCAATCTCAATGAAATAGTCGGTTTTATCGAAAGTATATTTGGTATAACCGCTTTCCCGAGCGATGTGTACTACCTCAATAAGCTGCCTTCTGAAATTCAATATTTGGACTCATTTCTTATTATAATTTTTTCTATCTTAATTTGTTTTTTAGCTTCTTTGTACCCGGCATGGCGAGCTTCCCGGATGGACCCTGTAGATGGCCTGCGCTATGAGTGAGTCAGATATTGTAGATCAAGAATGTCTGATCGAAATGGTGGCTGTAGACAAAAGTTATACTACCAAACGCGAGACGATCCATGTTCTCAAAGAGGCCCATCTAAAAGTGTTGTCGGGAGAAGTATTGGGAATCGTAGGTGCCTCTGGAGTGGGCAAAAGTACTTTATTGCATGTTCTAGGCGGATTAGATCAACCTGTAAATGGAAAAGTGATATTTAAAGGGCAGGATATTTTTCGGCAAGGAAACTCTTATCTGGATAAATTTCGTAACGTTCATGTTGGTTTCGTTTTTCAGTTCTTTAATCTATTGCCTGACTTCACGGCATTAGAAAACGCAATGTTCCCTGCTTTGATTCAAAATAAACAAAAAACGATCGCAAGGGAAAGAGCCGAATATCTTTTATGTGAAGTCGGTATGCAAGACAGAATGTCTCATAAACCAGGAGAATTGTCTGGTGGGGAAAGCCAGCGTGTCGCTTTGGCAAGGGGATTAATGAATCAGCCTGATTTGTTGTTGGCGGATGAGCCTACCGGAAATTTGGATACCCAAGCTAGCGATCAGTTGATCGCATTGATTCGCAAGCTGAGTGAAGAATTCAACCAGACATTTGTTCTCGTTACACATAGTCAGAGAGTCGCAAGGCAGTTGGATAGAGTGCTGGAACTGGTTGATGGAAAACTTAATCCGATCAAACAAAATCTAGTGATTTAATTTTATTTGGTAAAAAATTTGTTGAAAACTGTTTTGAAAATTTGGAAGGGGGAAGTATGAAGCTGGAACAGGTTGCTTCATTGGTGTCCGGAACCTTGGCAGGGGAGGGTGCTTTAGAAATCAGCGGTGCGCGTGGTATCGAGAATGCTAGAAAAGGTGATATTACTTTTCTCATGCACAATAAATATCTTAAAGCCTTAAAAAATACGCAAGCCTCGGCAGTCTTGGTTATGGAACCTGTCGATATGTCGATCCCGCAAATCGTTGTGGCAAAACCTGAGCTTGCTTTTGCGCGTTTGGTTAAAGAGTTCCATCCGGAACCCAGACCGCAGCCGGGAGTCCACCCCAGTGCTGTTATGGGAAATAATGTGAAGCTGGGAGAGAAGGTCACACTTTCGGCTGGAGTTTGCATTGGGGATAATGTCTCCATAGGAGATGATGTCGTTTTGCATGCGAATGTGGTAATTGCGGACAATTGTAAAGTGGGAAACCATTGCACGTTGCATCCAAATGTCACACTTTATCGTAATTCTTATTTGGGGAATCATGTCACCCTTCATGCCGGGGTGGTAATAGGTGCCGATGGGTTTGGTTACACTTTAGACGAAAAAGGTTGTCATTATAAGATAAACCAGTTTGGTCGCGTGGTGATTGAAGACCATGTGGAAATTGGTGCCAACAGTTGTATAGACCGGGCTTCTATGGAGACAACTCTTATTAAAGCAGGAACGAAAATAGACAACCTAGTGCAAGTTGCGCACAATTGCACCGTTGGCGAGCATTCTATTTTGGTAGCGCAGGTGGGTCTTGCAGGGAGCTGTACATTGGGGCACCATGTGATATTGGCGGGTCAGGTAGGTTTGGCCGATCATGTGACATTGGGAGACCAGGTGACTGTTACCGCAAAGTCGGGAACCTTTCGTGATGTTGAAAGTAAATCTGTGGTCAGTGGTTGGCCGGCGGTTCCCACTGGGACATGGAAAAGGTATATGGCCACTTTGCCCAAGCTTCCCGATCTTGCAAAGAAAGTTAGAGAGTTGGAAGAACGTTTAAGAGAAATTGAAAATAACCCTAATGAGCGGTAGAATAATTATATAAACAAATTCGTTCCACCTTGAATATATTCATTTGAAATGAAATTATATAGTTTGAAAATTCTATTGCCCTTTCTCTGCTTTTTCGTATTGGGTTCCGCATCCCCTAGGATGACGGGAGAAGAAATTGGAAAGTATATTCAAAAAAAACTGAAGCGAAATGACCAGACGCTTAAGATCAATGCTAAAAACCTTGGAGATGAAGGCGTTGCCTATCTGGCGGATTCATCTTTGTTGAAAACAGTATCGACACTGATTCTTTATAAAGGGCATTTCGGCGATGAAGGGGTGCGTGCCTTGGCGGAATCGAAAAACCTGAATCAACTCACGGCTCTTTATCTTGAAAATAATAATATCACTGATCTCGGTGTCGAGCACATTTCCCGATCAAAAGCGTTGTCAAAATTGAAAGTTTTAAATTTATATCATAATCAAATCTCGGATAAAGGCGCAGGTTTGATTGCTGATTCAGACAGCTTAACCCAGTTGCGGGAGTTGAATCTGAGCTACAATCAGATAAATGGACCTGGAGCCATACAGCTCATCCAGTCAACGAAATTGAGTAATCTCAAAAAGATTGAGTTGGGTTACAATCCCATCAGAAAATCGGCCAAGGATGCCTGGAAACGTTTCCAATTAATGGAATGGTTCAAAGATCTGAATCGTACTAACAGGCTGAATGAAGTGGGAGCTGGTCTAATTGGTGATTTGGGAGTGGAAGTTTTGTTGCAGTCCTCATTTGCGAGTAAACTGGAGAGACTGGACTTAAAAAATAATGATTTAACGGATGCTTCAGTAATTGCTTTGTCGCAATCGAAAAAAATGAAACAATTGATTTCGCTGAATCTTTCTAAAAATAATATTACCGATGCAGGGGCTAAGGCCTTGGCTGAGTCCAGTAGTTTAGGGAAGCTGAAAAAGCTGGATTTAAATTTTAATCGTATAGGTGATGAAGGTGCTCGGGCAATTGCCGGATCCCCAAATTTTATCAATCTTGAATCGCTAAAATTGGGGCAAAATAAAATCGGCACGGAGGGAGCGCAGGCGTTGAATGAATCAAAAACACTGCAGAATTTAGTTCATCCAGTTTTTGGTTTTTACTAGTAAGATAATAAAAACACATATTAATCTATATATTTAATTATGGTTCAAATACTCGATTTTGAAAGAGAAATTTTTGCATTGGAAACACAGATTCACGATCTGGTGTCCCTTTCTCATATGTATGACAGTGTTGGAGATATTACACATGAGATTGCAAAACTGAAAAAGAAACTCCGGAGAATGAAACACGATGTTTATTCCAATCTGAAAGGTTGGGACAAGACCATGGTGGCTAGACACCCGGACCGTCCTCATATGATGGATTATGTTAATCATATATTCACAGATTTTTTCGAGCTGCACGGTGATCGTCATGGAGGCTATGGGCCTTCTATTGTGGCTGGCCCTGCTCAGTTTGGCGATTTATCAGTGATGGTTGTGGGCCATCAAAAGGGAAGGGATATGGAGGAAAAAATTGCCCGGAATTTTGGTATGTCGCAACCCTCGGGTTATCGTAAAGCGCTTCGCTTGATGCGAATGGCCGAAAAATTTAATATGCCAATCATTACCTTTATTGATACTCCGGGAGCTTATCCGGGTGTTGATGCCGAAGAAAAAGGTCAGTCAGAAGCCATTGCCACAAATATGTTCAACATGATTCAATTGCGAGTCCCTATAATTTGTGTGGTGATTGGCGAAGGAGGCTCGGGGGGAGCTTTAGCAATAGGAGTTGGCGATCGTATCGTTATGCTGGAACATTCCGTGTATTCGGTGATTTCTCCAGAAGGTTGTGCTTCCATACTTTGGGAAGATAAGAAAAAAACCGCACAAGCCGCAGATGCTTTATGCCTGACTGCAAACCATTTGTTGAAATTTGAAGTCATTGATCAGATTGTGCGGGAGCCTTTAGGCGGAGCCCATAGGAATCATAAACAAGCCGCTATCCGTTTAAAAAAGACACTTAGAAGCACTTTGTCGGACTTGAAAGAAATAGACACTGATAAACTGGTCGAGCTGCGTGAAGAAAAGTTCCGTAAAATGGGTAAAGTTGTTGAGGTAGACGCTTAACTATTTCTATAAATGAGTCTGGTGCTGGAAAAGATTTGCGTACTCTGAATCGATGCTGATCAAGGCATCGTGAACCCCTGTCTCAACTAATTCCCCATCTCGCATTACAAGAATTCGGTCTGCTCCTTCAAGTGTTGATAACCGATGAGCGATGAACAGCGTTGTACGCCCTGCCATAAGCCTGTCCAATGCTTCCTTTATATGATTTTCCGTTTTTGTGTCCACTGTAGAGGTCGCTTCATCCAATATCAGTATGGGCGGATCTTTTAGAAAAGTACGGGCAATAGCGATTCGGTGCTTTTCTCCTCCTGAAAGTTTGACACCTCTCTCCCCGACCTGCGTATCATAACCCTCGGGTAAATTAATTACGAAGGGGTCTGCATGTGAGGCGATGGCGGCTTCAATTACCTGTTCCCTGCTGGCTTCGATGTTTCCATAAAGAATATTTTCTGCGACTGTTCCGTTGAACAAAAATGGGTCCTGAGAAACCAAACCGATTTGTTCTCTCAGATAGGAAATTTTTAAATCTTTAATCAGATGTTCATCCAGATAAATATTTCCTGAATCCACATCGTAAAAACGCATGAGTAATTTGACGAGCGTGGATTTTCCACTTCCTGTATGCCCAACTAACGCAATTTTTTCTCCTGCTGATATGGAAAACTCAACATTCTTGATCGTGGACTTTTCTTTGATATACGAAAAACTCACCCGATCAAACCGTATCTTACCTACTACATTGGTCGAAGGGAGGGTCGCAGTGGGATTTTCTTTGACATCTGGCACGGTATCAGTGATTTCAAACAGTCTGTCTCCAGAAGCCAGTGCATGTTGCAGCATGTGATTGACCGAATGTAATTGATTGATCGGGGTGTAAAATAAAGCAAGGTAACCAACAAAGGCAACAAGAGAACCCACGGTTATTTCATTCTCCTGTACCAGTCCTGTACCGAATAAAAGAATCAATACGGTGCCGAGAGACCCCAGAAACATCATTGTGGGTGAATAGATGGCCCAAATACGCATTACACCAAGAGTGCCATCACAATAATCGCGACTGCGCTTTTCAAACTGTTTTACTTCGTGAAGCTGACGATTGAAGGAAAGTGTTTCTCGGATTCCAGAAATAGAATCCTGCAACTTTGCATTCATTGAGGCGGCTCGTTTTCGAACCACATGATATTGACTGTGAGCTTTTTCGGTGTAAATCCATGCCCCATAAATAAGAAAAGGAATAGGTAGCAAAGCTACCAGAGCCAGTTTCCAGTGCATATAGAAAAGTATTATAGAAATACCAATAAGGGTCAGAGTTGCAGTGACGACCTGTTCGACACCATCAATAAAAATTCTCTCGACGTAATTCACATCATCATTGGCACGCGACATGAGTTCGCCTGTCGAGCGACTTTCAAAATAACTTAATGACAGTTTTTGAAGGGAGCGATAGACTTCTGAGCGTAAGTCAAACACGACGTCTTGCTCTACCTTATTGTTGATAATAATACGTTTATGATTGGTAAAGTTGCGCGCAAGGTAGACAAAGGCAAGCCCGATGACAGGCCAATAAACCCCCGGCATTTCTGTGGTCTCCACAAGGTTGTCGATAATTACTTTAATTAACCAAGGGGGAACCAGATCCAATAAAGTTGTAGAAACTGCCAAGAAAAGGGTGAGCGCAACTTTTTTTCGATAAGGCTTTAAATAACTTAGAACTCTTAAAAGAGATTTCATAAACTCCAATAATAAAAATTTTGAAAACAGAAGTTAAGATTATAGTAGTATCTTCCCTGCATTGGAAAAAGTTTTTTAAACATACATTTTAATATTTTTATGGCGGCTATTATGGAATATAGGAAGTTAGGTGAATTAGAGGTTTCGGTCATTGGTTACGGGGCCTGGGGTATTGGGGGTGCACCTTTCTGGAGAACGGAGGGGGATAAGAAATCCATCGACTCTATTAAAAAGTCTTTTGACCTTGGCATCAACTTTTTTGATACGGCACCTGTTTATGGGTTTGGTCATTCGGAGGAATTAATCGGTAAGGCTCTGAAGCCTGTCCGGGATAAGGTTATTCTAGCTACAAAATGCGGCCTGCGATGGGATAAGGAGTCTTTGAGCTCGTTACGAAAAGATGCAAGCCGAAAATCTATTTTGGAAGAGATTGATCTCAGTCTAAAGCGATTGGATACGGATCGTATTGATCTTTATCAAGTACATTGGCCCGATGTTGAAACCACGCAGCAAGAAACCATGGAGACACTGCTTGAGATACAGGAGCAAGGTAAAATCCGTTGCATTGGGGTGAGTAATTATTCGGCAGCGCAAATAAAGGAATGTCTTAAGTACGGAAAAATTGTTTCGTTGCAACCGGAGTACAGTTTACTGGCTCGAGAAATCGAAAAAGAAACTGTTTCGCTTTGTATTGAGAACGGTATTGGAATAATTGCTTACAGTCCTCTTTCCTCAGGGGTGCTAACAGGTAAGTACGACAAAGACACTAAATTTAAAGACTGGCGTAGTAAAGGCATCATTGGAACTTTTACAGGCGAAGGGTTCGTTGAAAATATCAGTAAGGTGGATCAGTTAAAAGAGATCGCCAGCAAAGAAAGGAAGACCTGTGGGCAGACTGCAATCAACTGGGTGCTACGGCAACCTGGACTTGCGACAGCGCTTGTGGGAGTTAAAAATGCAGCGCAGATGGAAGAAAACCTGAAAGCGATAGGTTGGCAGCCTTCAATCGAAAACGATAAAAAGATAGAAGAGATTTTTGCGTTAGGTTGATAGGAAATAAATTATCAAGGTACTGCTTCAGGGGTAACGTTATCTCTGTTTTTTTGGTTGAGAATCATGTTGCTTAATTCCTCAGAATCTCTTTGTACTTTTTTTATAAGTGCATTTGTCGTTTGAGTTTCAGGGCGTAACGCGCTTAGTGCCCGATTCATATTTTTGATAGTTTCATGAAGATTAAGACTATTTGTCTTGCTTTCAAGGGTTGTAATTTTATCGTGTAGTTTTCTTTCCAAGGAAAGCAGATTGTGATTGATGCTGTTTTGAAGAGTGACGATGTTTGTTTCCAGGTTGCGAGATTGGGCGCGCTGTAGAGTCTGGTTGGTATAAATGAACCCGACAAGTAGAACGGCAAGCCCTGTATAAAAAAGAATTTTAAGTGTTGTTGTTTCACTTTTTCTTTTTTCGATGCTGGCTTTAATCGAATTCAGTTCGTCAGAAACTTGATTTAAAGTTGCCGTTAACTCCTCTATTTCGTTATGTGATCCGGGTTTATTTGGCGAATCCTGTTTTGTTTCGTCCTGATCCATATTCTATTTCCTTTGGTTAGCTTGCCAGATTTTCTATATATAATTTTATCAGAAGATTTCCATAAAACAATGTAATCAAAGTTGCTGCGGCCAGAAATGGACCAAAGGGAATGAGGCTTTTTCTGGATTTTTTCTGCACTGCGATTTGAAACAATCCCACGAAAGACCCTAAAAAAGCACCGATAAAAATAATCAGTAACACTTTTTGCCAACCCACAAGAGCTCCTGCAGCGGCAATGTATTTAATATCGCCTCCGCCCATTCCGCCATTACTCAAAACGGCGAGGAGATAGAATAGTCCTCCTCCTAATAAAAATCCTAGGAATGAGTCGATATATCCTATCGTATAACTGCCTGCTGCAAGGCCCAGAACAATTCCCGGAAGAGTTATAACGTCTGGAATGATCTGATGCTCGATGTCAATTGCAGTGATGATGACCAATGCCGGGGCCACCACGGTATAGATCAGAAAATCTAATGTCAGCCCGAATTTAAAGAATCCCACAATAAGGAGCAAGGAGGTGATAACCTCGATTAGGGGATAAATAACAGATATGCCTGCTTTGCAGTCCCTGCATTTTCCGCCGAGGATTAAATAGCTTATAACCGGGATATTATCGAAAGGTCGGACAGGAGCCGAACAGGCGGTGCAATGGGATACTGGAAAAACAACGGATTCTTTTTTTGGTAAGCGATAGATGCAAACATTGGCAAAGCTACCGACTGCCAGTCCAAACACAAATATGGCGACCGCTATCAAAGGATATGGAATTGTGTGGATAAATTCCATTTTGAATTAATTCTGACCCAGGGTTAGAAAGGGCAATGGTTTTCTAGGGGTTCGGTTTCAGATACATTTTTTAACGACTGGTAAATAATATCAGCAGAAAATCCTCTTCGTTTCAGATATTGAATCAGTCTTCGTTTCTTTTTTTCCTCTTCAACGCCTTTTAAAGAGTTTAACTTTTTACGTGCGCATTCTGCTGCAAGCTCTGCTTCTGGATTGTCTTCGTAAAGGACTGCCATGGTACTTTCAAGAATTTCCTTGTCGATTCCTTTATTTAAGAATTCTACATACAACCGACTTTTGCCAAGTTTTTGTTTGTTAATTTTGTATCGGCCCCACTCCAAAGCAAACCTTTGGTCGTTGACGTAATTAAGTTCTATAAGGGCGTCCAGAGCCTGTTGAATTACAGATTGAGGATATTCCTTTTTCTCAAGGTAGTGGGTGACCTCCAATATACTGCGATCTCTATAGGAGAGATATCGCAGAGCATGGTTTTTTGCTTTTTTAAATGCTTCGGGGTCTGACATCGATTATTCAGTTTTCCCGGCTTTTTTACTTTTGGGTGTGGCTTCTTCTTCAGCAGGATTACTTTCAGTAGGAGTCTCATTTGATTTCGACAAGCCAAGTTTCTCACGCAACTGTTTTTCGATATCTGCGGACATATCGAGATTTTCAGAAAGAAACCGTTTTGAGTTTTCTCTTCCCTGGCCTATCCGGTCCTCATTGTATGAAAACCAAGTGCCACTTTTTGTGATGATTTCATGGGTGACACCAAGGTCAAGAAGGTCTCCGTATTTTGAGATGCCCTTGCCATAGATAATATCAAATTCGCAATTTTTAAAAGGTGGAGCGACTTTGTTTTTTACTACCTTGGCGCGTGTGCGGTTACCGATGACTTCATCTCCGTCTTTTAATGCCGCAATTCGGCGGATGTCTATACGCACGGAAGAATAAAACTTGAGTGCGTTTCCACCAGTAGTGGTTTCAGGGTTTCCAAACATGACACCAATTTTCATACGAATCTGGTTGATAAATATAAGGCAGGTGTTTGATTTATTGATTACGCCTGCCAGTTTACGCATGGCTTGCGACATGAGCCGGGCTTGCAGTCCCATATGCGAATCGCCCATATCTCCGTCGAGTTCTGCTTTGGGGACCAGAGCAGCAACGGAATCGACAACAATGACGTCCACCGCGCCACTGCGGATAAGCACCTCTGCAATTTCCAGAGTTTGTTCGCCGGTATCAGGCTGGGAAAGAAGAAGATCATCTGTATTGACACCCAGGTTTCGTGCATAATCTGGGTCAAGAGCATGTTCTGCGTCGATAAAAGCCGCCACACCACCCGCTTTCTGGGCTTCTGCAATGATATGTAAGGTAAGACTGGTTTTTCCTGAGGCTTCTGGACCATAAATTTCCACAATGCGGCCTTTGGGAACTCCACCTACCCCCAGGCAACTATCCAGTGAAATAGAGCCAGTAGAAATGACATCCACTCCTTTGAGGCTTCCGGATTGCCCCAGCTTCATAATGGAGCCCTTGCCAAATTGTTTTTCGATTTGTGTGAGTGCCAACTCCAGCGCTTTATCTTTGTCGCCCATCGTTCCTCCTTGCAGATTATTGTCTCCGGAACCCAGCTTGGGTTGGAAAATTTATTCGATTATACATTGGATAGGTCGAACCACAAAACCCAAACAATCCGGTATTGTGAAAGAAAGAAGGAATATTACGGAAAATAATTAAGGCAAAAGAACAAAGGGAGGAATAACTATGTTTTAATTGTCAGTTTCGATTCCAGAGATCGTCCGAACCCTAAAATGCTGGCACGGAAACTGCGGTTTTGAATGCGGTCATACTTTTTCAAAATCAACCTTTTCATTATTTCTTTGCACTCTTCCAGAGATATTTCTTCCTGCTCCACTTTCTTTTTAAGGAACTGGACTTTCTGTGGGTCTAAAAGAGATCGCAAACCGCTGTTCATGGAGATGCCTTTCTGGCAAATAAACAATTATATAGGATTCGAAAAGAGTATCATTTATAGGAAAAAATGTAAAGTATTGATTTTAATGAAATTATCTGTTTTGGTTGAAGAGGGTTCCTTGCCCGAAAATGACTTAAATTTGTTATTCTTTAAGAAGTTATAGGTTTCTGACGATTATATTATATGGCCTCTTATTATCGAAAACTGATTTTTGCTACAGAGCTTATTTTTCTGTCCCTGGCTCTTGGTTGTGGATCAAGTGAGGAGGAGGAAGTAGTGGTCGTAATTCCAGATTCCCCACCGCAGATAACCATTACTTTACGCTCAGATATCACACTCGAGCAACCTCTCGAACCTGACCCGCAATACGATAAATCAGCGGCAACAAAAAAAGAAGAAAAGAAAATAACGATAATTGGGCGAAAGGCCACGCCTTTGCCTACTTTTAAAGCCGATGTAGGGTATCAATCTATTGATCGGTTTGAAACGATGGCTCCTGAGAGATTCGAAATCAGTTTTGAAAAAAAACCGCCGAAAGAACAGATCAGAGAAACCGTAAAGTTGCAGGATAAGCCTTTAGTATTCGCCGGGCGTGGATTCAATATTGAAACTTTCGAACATGCCGTTAACCCTGCTGTGGAAGTGGACTATGTTTCGCATTTACGGGAACCGCCTAAGAAACCTTTAGCTATTGGTGCTACGGACCATCTGGACCCAAACGGAGAATACTCTAAAGATACAAAAGGTTTAATTTATAGTGCCACCCGGGCAGCCTTCGGAAAAATGCCGCCTCCGTTGGTGGAACCCGAGCCTATAGAACCCAAAACACAATTTGCGGGCTTGGCAGAAAAAAATCCAGATTCGATACTGCGCTTCCCGCCAGGTGAAGAAAGCATTGCTGTGATTGCAAGAGATGAAAAACGATTGGACTTATTGATTGGAAACGAATCCCTCAATAAAAAACGTTTTCGTTCAGAATGAGTCATTCATTGGCGTGAGAATCCTGTGGGTTAAAACCTATTAAGGAATATAAGGTTTTTCAAGATCCTTGGAACCAGTAGAAGAAAATCCAAAACCCTATAATAAAAAGTCCAATTAAAATTTTTCGCGTGAGGCTGATGTTGTAGTCGTTTTCAGGCTCAGAGGCTGGTGGCATTTTAGGTTTGGGTTTTTCTTCATTGTCGGCTGTTTCCATTTTATACGTCTCCCTTTATTTTGCGTCTTTGGCGCAACGGAATCCGAAACTATTATTTTTTACTTCTGGAGTGAAAAAGCTCCTGTTAAAAGTAGGTGCGCTTAATCCGCAACCGTATGAGAGGCAATCGAACCAGGAGCCACCTTTCAATACCCTTTTATCCTTGCCATACTCTGCCCGTGTGACCGGATTCCCTGGATGCGGAAGGTAGAAACTGTCTACCCATTCCCACACATTTCCTGACATGTCATTCAATCCATAAGGGCTTCGTCCTTCAGGGTAAGAACCTATGGGTTCGGTCCCCGTTGAGTGTTTGTATGGATGGTTGGATTTATCCAGCGACCATTGGTTCCCCCAAGGATAAATCAAGCCGTCCTGTCCGCGTGCGGCTTTTTCCCATTCTTGTTCTGTTGGTAGTCTTTTTCCTGCCCATTTACAGTAATTGGAGGCATCGAACCAACTCACATATACCACGGGGTGCTGTTCTTTACCTTTCGGACTATTTCCTTCTGGCCAATGGTAGGGAGCGACCTGTTGCGTGGCAACTACAAATTTTTTATAGTCCGAGTTGGTCACTTCATTCAAGTCCATGTGAAAAGCATTTGTGGAAGAAATATGCTCGGGTGCTTCGTCATCCCAGCGTTCGTTAGACCCCATGACAAACTCACCTTCAGGGATAAGTGCCATTCCTGTAAGCGAACTGCTTGAGGCTTGTTTGGTCTTTGTATTTGTCGTTGCGGTGGTTTGAATCAACGAGTTTAACAACAGTCCACCTTGGATCGGTTTTCGGATCGCAGAGGAGACATAATTAATTCCAACATGGCAGGACCGGCATTCGGGTTTGGATAATTTATCCTGTTGGGATTTTTTAATATGCTCAGCTTGATGACAGGTGGATTGGCATTGTTTCCGAATTTCTCCAAACTCCTCAAAAGCAAATGAGGGCTTTGCGAATACCAGAAGGATACCTAAAGTAAACAACAATATTTGTTTATGCTGGATTTTTTTTAACATACCTATTATTTATAGAAGGATTGCAATTGAGTCAAAATATTTTTTGTCTTTCGATACCTTAGATGAAAGTTTTAAATGGATCAATACAGTTGGAGAGTGATTCAAGATTCCCCGAGTGATGGATCTCTTAATATGGTAACAGACCGGGCGATTCTTATGGCTTGTAATGAAAACAAGGTCCCCGCCACATTGCGGCTTTATGGTTGGCAGCGGCCCACCCTTTCCATTGGTTATTCGCAGGAAATATCGCAGTACATTGATCTCGAATCTTGTGAGAGAAATAATATACCTGTGGTTCGTCGCTTCACCGGCGGTCGAGCCTTATTACACCAGTATGAGATGACGTATAGCGTGATTGCCCCCATTCCTCACCCTGCGTTCCCGGGAAGCTTAAGAGGTTCTTTTGAACGGATATCGCAAGCGATTCTAGAATCTCTCAGGATCGGAGGAGTTGAGGGGGCAACCATCGCAGGAAAAAATAATGTCAGGGATGGATCCAACCGATCCCCAGCCTGTTTTTCAATGGCCAATCATTGTGAGATTGTCGTTGATGGAAAGAAACTTGTCGGTAGCGCTCAACGGCGGTTACGTTCTGCATTTTTACAGCATGGCTCGGTAATTTTAGATATGGCCCCAAATTTAACTCATACCCTATTAAAATATTCATCAGAAACCCAAAAGCAGGCTGTATTAGATTCACTCACCTCAAATACCACAAGCTTAAAACGGTTATTGCAGAGAAACCTGGAAAACGATGAGGTTAATCAATGGTTTTTGAAAGGGTTTCAAAAAACATTTTCAGGTGACTGGAATATAGGAAAATTGACCCCGGAGGAATCCGATCTCATAGAAGAGTTTAAATTAATATGAAGCTCTACTTTTAATTGGGGAAAGTATTGTTACCTAAAAAGGGATTGTTTATAATGCGCACTTTCTTTTTCGCTTAAGGATTTTTCGGTGCATATAAAATTTTGGGGTGTTCGGGGTAGTGTTCCTTCGGGAAACCCGGAAACAGTAAAGGTAGGTGGCAATACAACCTGTGTAGAAATACGCTGTGG
>JAJDBA010000039.1 GCA_029261675.1 Nitrospinaceae bacterium | reverse complement strand
TTTGATCCGATTCCTATTAAAGCTCTGTGGGTCATTGAGCCCTTTCCTAATCAGTTCTCTTCTATACTCGAACTTGGAAATATGTTGTTCGATGAGGTATTTTCCTTAAAATTCAAACTCTACTTTTGAGAGTCGGGCTTTGATTTCGCCTATTATCCTTTTCTCTTCTTCTTCGCCTTTTGCTGCGAACGTTGCAGAGAATCGGACGTAATGTCCGACATCATCCCAAGGGACAGTAGAAATCAACATTTCAGTGATCAAATACTGAGAAAACTCTTCTCCATTTTCAAATTTTCTTCCCCCTTTTATTCCTTTAGGTGCGCCAACATACAAAAAGAAGGAACCTCCGGGCATTTTAGCGTTGAATCCTACCGAATTTAGAGTATCTACTAACAGTTCTAATCGGCGTTTATATTTGGTAACAATTCTTTCAGTGATATCCGGATGCTCAAGGGCATAAATTCCTGCTTTTTGAATGCCGGCAAATTGACCGGAATCGATATTATCTTTTACATGTGCAATGGCTTTTACGATTAGCTCGTTTCCTACAACAAAAGCGATGCGCCAGCCTGTCATGTTATAAGCTTTGGAAAGGGAATGAAACTCTACTCCAACATCCATTGCGCCTGGAACAGAAAGAAAACTCTCGGATTTTCCGTCATAAGTGAGAGCTGCATATGCGGCATCTTGCATCACAACAATATTATTTGCTTTGGCGAATGCGACAACTTCTTCATAGAACTCACGTGTTGCTTTTGCACCCGTTGGATTATTGGGATAGTTAAGATATAAAATTTTGGTGCGCTTTAAGGTGTCGGCATCGATACTTTTTAAATCGGGGAGGAAGCCATTCGCTTCTGTTAATGGCAGGTTTACCACTTCCCCTCCCACGTACTGAGCATGGGTTCCCATGACGGGGTAGCCAGGTACTGTCATCAGAATGACATCGCCGGGGTTGATAAAAGCAGCCGGGGTCATTGCCAATCCCGGTTTTGATCCGATGAGATGATTGACATGCTTATCTGCGGCTAAGCCTTTAACGCCAAATACATTTTCCATATATTTGCATGCGGCGGATTTGAATTCATCTATTCCATTATCCGTGTATCCTCGGTTTTCTGGTTTTTCAGCTTCGAGTTGCAGAGCCTTAACCACGCCAGGGTCTGCCATTTCATCGGGTTCACCTACACCTAGGTCGAATAATTCTTTGCCGGGATTCGCATCGAGAGCCGCACGTTTGGCCCTTTTGATTTTTTCGAATTTATAAATTTTTGTATCTTTACCGAACTGGCTTCCGCCTAATCGTTCGGAAAATAGAGACTGAATATAACCTGACATACTGAAACTCCAATGTTAATTTAGAGATAAAAGGATAAGAAAAAAGAAGGCTCAATCTAGCCAAAATCCCTTACCCTGTCAAGGGGTTCTGGATTTATTAAGAAGTTTGTTTAGTGGATACTCCCGCACTTTGGAAAGTAGCCATTTCGTTGTAAATTTTGACTGCTGATTGGATGAGGTTGACGGCTAATAAAGCCCCTGTTCCTTCTCCCAATCTCATGTTTAAATCGAATAGGGGAGGGTGACCGAGCATATCAAAAAATATCTTGTGCCCTGGTTCAGATGATTGATGAGAGGGGAAAATATAATCGCCTGCCGAGGGACTCATTTTTAGAGCCAGTGCAGCCCCTGCACTTGAGATGAAACCATCAACCACAATAGGAATTTTTTGGGCGGCTGCGCCTAGAATTAAACCTGCAATACCGCCAATTTCGAATCCCCCCACTTTTGCAAGGATATCAATCGGGTCATCAGGGTCAGGCTGGTGAAGCTCAATTCCTTTCTTTATTACAGAAATTTTCTTTATCAAGGCGGAGTCATCTATTCCTGTACCACGGCCTGTAACATCTTCAACCTGTATGTTTCCAAGAATAGAGAATATAGCCGAACTTGGAGTGGTGTTTCCAATTCCCATTTCTCCCGTTGTCAGGATATCGAATCCATTTTTTGCAGACTCTGTGGCAATTTCAATTCCCGTTGCTATCGATTTTTCAGCTTGGGAACGTGTCATGCTAGGTTCTTTAGCAAAGTTTTTAGTGCCCAAAGCAATTTTGCGATCCAGGAGGTTGGGGTGGCTCGGGAATTGAAAATTGACTCCTATATCAACAATGGTTACCTCTGCATTTACGTGATTTGCCAGCACATTTACGGCGGCACCGTTATTTAAAAAATTCATTACCATTTGCGGTGTCACTTCAGGCGGGTAAGCACTGATACCTTCTGCTGTCACACCATGGTCTGCAGCAAATACGACAGTAGAAATTTTTTTCAGTGTGGGTGATTCATTATTTTGAATGGCGACATATCGTTTGGCAAGCTCTTCTAATGCGCCAAGGCTACCGGGTGGTTTAGTTAGAAAGTCCAGATGAGCTTGTGCTTTTTCTAAAAGACTCGGAGACACGGGTAGTATTTTCTCAAGGGTTTGAAAAATGATTTCCAGCATATAACAATAGGGTAGGTTGAGAATGAATAAGGCTATTTTGTTTAATTCGATTTAGTCATAAAGATTAAGAGTCGTCTTCATCCTCGGGTTCTAATCCAGCTGCTTTTTGTGAATAACGAAGGTATTTTATTATTTCAGTGATTTCTTCAGCGCTAACATTTTTTTTCTGAGGAGGCATTTTGCCAGTGCCATTTAATATGGTTTCGCGAATATCATCATCGGTGAAATTAGGCGCTAGATACTCTTCGTCAATCAATTTTGGTGCCTTGGTATGTTTTCCCATCGCATCTGAGCCATGGCAATTTGAGCAAATTTTGTGGAACGCATTTTGTCCCTTTTTATAAGCTTCTGGAACTTCAAGTGTGGCTTTTGGGGCGCAAGAGGTACTCCCGAATAGGGCTATTGAGACAAGAAAAACGAGGTGATTGAATTTCATAATTAATATTATTCCTTTTTCTTAATAAGATCTAGATTTCCATCGTGATTACGGTCTAATTCTACACGGGACAAGTTGCCTGATGAATCGAAATATTCCCATCGATCAACCTTCCCATTAAAATTTGTGTCGTATTCCGCTTTTTCAAGATGCGTGGAATTTTGAAAAAATTGCCACTGATCAGCTTTACCATCATTGTTGGTATCGAATGCGGCAGATTTTAGCTGCTCATTTTCTTCAAAAGTCTCCCATCGGTCTATATTGCCATTACCCGATGTATCATATTTCACTTTTTGTAATTCTCCATCCTCAGAAAAAAACTGGAAGACATCGAGTTTTCCATTTTTATTTTCGTCAGTTTCGAGCCGGATAACAACGTTATTATTTGAGTAAAATTCTCGCCAGTCGATCAGACCGGAGTTCCTTGAATCTTTTTCTATATGCGTGAGATTGAACTGTTTATCGTAATGTTGTATCTGGTCGAGAGTGCCATCAAAATCTCTATCCAGTTCCACCTTAATGGGTTTTGCATTGCCATCATATTTGTCGACCTGGTCTACTTTCCCATCACCATTTTTATCGTATTCGATTTTTATGATTTTTCCATCTTTCGATTTGTGATGCCATTGGTCCAGCTTGCCGTCGAAATCGCTGTCAATTTGGAATACCTCTGCTGCGAGTGGGGGAACGGTCAAGCAGAAGAGAATAAAGCTGGTAGATATGAAAAGTTTGATCGGACGCATGATTTTCTTAGTATAAATGATATGGGATAATAGAATCGAGTTTAATTGACATCCTGTAATTCAAATAGAGCTTCACGAGCACGTTCCATGAATACATCGATAATCAACTCGTGATAGTTTAAATATTGAGCCTTCAGGAGTTCAACGTCAGGATGCTTTTTCTGGATATCATCGACTACAGAAACAATTCTTTTGGTCAAAACTCCGTTGAACAAGAAGTACGGGAAAACGATGATTCGCTTGGGTCCCCTTTTTATGGACGTTTCCAATGCTTCAGACAACAAGGGCTGGTTTGCTCCAATAAAACTGGTTTCTGACCCTCCAAATTTCATGCTTTTCTGAAGTATTTGAGATACTTTTGCTGTAGTTGGATTCACATCAGGATCACTACTGCCATGGGCTACAGCCAATAGTAATGTGTCCGCTCTGGCAATACTAGATATTGAATTGTTCTCAGCTGTTTTAATGCGTTCGGAGCAAACTTTTAATATTTTGGGGTGAATACCTAAAGGGCGACCGTATTTAATATTCAAAGCGGGGTACTTGCGTATCATCTTAATAATCTTGTCAGGTATATCCTTTTTTGCATGGCTAGCGGATATCAATAACCCGGGTATCACCACTATATTATTAATTCCATCTTGAGAACATTTGGCAATGGCTCCTTCAAAAGTTGGTTTTGCAAGGTCCAGAAAGCCACATTCTACAATTCTGTCAGGCTCACGGTCTTTGAGCTTGGAGGAAAGAGCTAAAAATTCATTAACCCCATTTTTGTCCCGAGTTCCATGGCCCACTAGGCATATTGCATAGTCATCAGGTAGGGCTTCAATCTTTTCCATATTTAAACATGTTCGTCAGTTAGCTTATTCGTTTAGTTTAAAGGATATTGGTAACTTGAATCTAATGGATTTAAGTTTCAACGATTTTGGGATGTTAGGATAAGGGCTGGCATTTTTTACCGCATCAATGGCGGCCTTATCCAAAATCTTGTTTGACGAGCTGCGAACAATTAAATAGCTCATTAGATGTCCGTCACTTCGTAATTCAAATTCAACTACGGGTTTTCCTTCCATTTCTCGTTTGCGAGCTGCTCTGGGATAAAATTTCGCATTGGCAATTCTTCTCCAAACCTGAGAGGAATAACCTTTTCGTAGTGCCTTCAAATCATCTCCGTTAGAGTTTGTAACCCCGAGCTCCATTCCAGGGGTTGATTTTGAGGGAAGCTTAGCCAGACTTTTTTCACTTGGAAGATCGTTGACGAACCCTTTAGGGATTGCGGCAATTTGAAGGGGTTTGCCGATCGGCTTGGAAGAAAAACTTTTCGTTGTAACTGCCACTTTAACAGGCTCCGTAGCTGAGACTGATAATAAACCTGAAAAACTTTTTGGTTTAATTTTTTCTATTCGTCTGAGTTTAGGTTTGAAACCGGTTGCCCTGTAAGTTGCAGGCTGAGTGATTTGATGTGCGAACGAAATTGGGGTAATTGGTCTGACGGCTGATTTTTGAAATCGATTGGGCTTTTCTGGCGCACGGTTAATTGGAATAAACTTATTTAAAGTTTCCGTGTTCGGCGGAAAGAGTTTAGCTTGAGTCTTTGGTGCTCTTTTCCTTCCGCTAAAGAGTTGCGCTGCTTTGGTTGGTTTATGCTCTTCAATTAATTTCTTACTATTTGTCTTTTTGGCTGGTGCCGCTTTCTTTTTTTCAAAAATTATCTTTTTGATATGTATCGGTGGCTTCTTAGCTGTTTTCTTCGGTAAATCGAAGGCTAGGAGCGAAAAAAAAGCAATGATTACCCCGTGAATGACTACTGAAATAGTCAAAGGATAATTTAAATTTCTTTTAGTGCTTTTAGTCATGGATGGTTTTTTAAATAATTTGAAAATTGTCATAAATTAGAAAAACTACCAGAGCTAAAAATGCCGATACAAACATTAATTTTTGACTTTGAACTATGTTTGGGAATTGTAATTTCTGGTCTGGGTCACCTAAGAGAGGTTTTTTGTTTTCAATTCCTGAATAATAGCTGATCCCTCCAAGCTGAACACCCAATGCACCTGCCATTGCTGCTTCAGGAATACCCGAGTTTGGACTAGGATGTTTTCTGCCATCGCGACGGGCAATAGCCCATGCTTTTTTCCCATTTAATCCAGAAAGAATGGCTCCCAAGGCTATGATAGGCATGGATAAGCGCGCTGGTAACCAGTTTGCAAGGTCGTCGAACCGGGCAGGGGCCCAACCAAAGTCTCGGTAAGTTTCATTTTTGTAGCCAAATAAGGAATCCATGGTGTTTATTGCTTTGTAAGCTATTGCTAAGGGAGCTCCCCCTAAAACAGCAAAAAATAAGGGGGCGATTATTCCATCGACGGTACTTTCGGCAACCGTTTCGACAGTGGCTCTTACTATTTGATCTTCCTCTAAATGGGTAGTGTCTCGACCCACAATTCTTGACAAACTCTCCCGAGCTTTATTTATATTGTTTTTCCTGAGATGCTGAAATATAGGCCGGCTTTCATCAAAAAGGCTCCGCACGGAAAGGGTTGTATAAATGAAAAATATGGAAGCCACCAAACCCAACGAAGGATGAATATAGGAGAACCCCAGGATCATTAACCACACCATTAAAAACGAAGTTACTAGAACTATAATTGTCGTGATTATGCCAGCCAGTTTCTGGTTAGATAAAATCCTTCTGGATAATTTCTCGGTTCCATATGCCAAGCGAGCGATGATTTTTACTGGATGAGGATATCCCTTAGGGTCTCCTAGTAAAAGATCGGCAATGAAGGCGATAGCAATTTGGATAGTCAAACTCATTTTTTCGAGGCCTTATAAGATGAAAAATAACAGGAAATTGAATCTTCCAATTTCTGGTTTTCTTGTCGCTCTTTAAGTGAGATTCGAAAAAAGCTTTCATCGAGTCCTTTAAAATTTCCACAGTTCCTTATGAGTAGAGATTGGGATAGTAAATACTGATATAAGTCCATTGGTTCGCTACCGTCCCGAATACGGAATAATAAATAATTAGTTTCTGAAGGAAATACTTCGATTGCGCTGATGGCATTAAGAGCTTGAAACATGAAGCTTCTTTCATTTTGAGTCCAAGATCGAGTTTTCTCTTGAAAAGCCTTGTCTAAAATGACCTCGGCACCCACGGTCTGAGCCAAAGCGTTTACAGACCAGGGATATTGGCGAGGAGCAATTTTTCTAATTTTCTCAGGATGTAGGATTCCATATCCAACTCTAAGACCAGGAATCGAATAAAATTTTGTGAGTGATCGAATTAAAATCAGGTTAGTTTTATTCTTTATTAAATTCCAAGCAGAGTTCTGAATGGAAGTGAAATCAATAAAAGCCTCATCGACAATTAAAATGGTATTACGTTCCTCGCAGTATTCCTGTAAAGGGACCAAGAGCTCCCCATAAAGTTTGCCTGTTGGACTCGCAGGATTTCCCAAAACGATGGCTCCGAGTTGCCGGATCATATCTAGCCTGGAAAATAGCGAGATAGGATCGACTTGAAAACCTTTAGTGGCATTTAGTGGGATTGAATGCGTTTGAATGTCGAATGCCAGAAATGCCTTTTCATACTCGGAGAAGCACGGATCAAGAATGGCGACTTCTTCTTTCTCAGTAAATAAATGAGGTAAGAGATAGATCATTTCGGTGGAACCATTTGTAACACGGATCCACTCCTTAGGTATTTCTGTGGCTTTAGATATTCTTTCAGTGATTATGGAACAATGCGGATCGGGATATTGTTGTAGGAGTCGTGGTGTCTCCAATAATAATTGTGACACGCAACCTGGAGGTGATAACGGATTTATGCTTGCACTAAAATCAATGATTTTATCTGGATCTGCTCCAGAGGCTTCAGCTATAGCACGCGAATTTCCTCCATGAGTGGGGTAGGGGGTGTTTGCGATCTGTGATTTATTATTATCAATCATCTTTGATATTGTCAGAAAACCGAACCTTAAAGTCAGTGGATGTTCCCTGCCATTTGTTGTAGTAAATAAGCTTTTCTACCGGAAGGCGTTTCGCCCATCCCTTTGTTTCGAGCATAGGTTTAGGATAGAAAGCCTCTGTGTGTCCGACGCATAAATAGGCCACGGGTTGCACATGGTCGGGGATGTCTAGATCCTCTTTTAGCTGGTCGTAAGACAAAATGCTCACCCAACCTACTGCCAAACCTTCTGCTCTGGCAGCTAACCATAAGTTCTGAACAGCGCAACAGGTGCTGAAAAGATCCGTGTCAATGGCTGTATTTCTTCCCAATACATTGGGGCCAAAGCGGTTGCGGTCAGAAGTTACGCAGATATTTATTGCGGCATCTTCGATGCCTTCCAACTTGAGAGAGTTGTAAAGCTCCTGGCGTTCGTCGCTGAATTTTAGAGCGGCTTCTTCATTAGCTTTTTTAAAATTTTGAGCAACTTTATTCTTTATCTGAGGGTCATCAATAACCATGAAATTCCAAGGTTGCATATAACCGACTGAGCCGGCGTGATGAGCGGCATCTAGAACGCGTCCCAAGGCTTCAGGGTTAACTTTTTTAGAATTAAAATGACGAATATCTCGTCGCTTATAAATGGCTTCATACAGTCCCTGCTTTTTTTGAGGAGAAAACTCATGCTCTGAATCGGTAGGTTTGAGTTTGTCTTCGCTTGTGCTGCTGGCACTTTTAATGACGACAGGTATGCCTGAAACCATATTGATCACTTCATCAAATTCGGATGCGAGAATCTGATTGGCTTCTCCAGCTACATCCCGAAAGGAGCGGACGGAGGCGTCCATTGGAATAATGCCGGACCCGAGCTCGTTAGTGATGACAATGATATGGGCGTTGGATTGTTTGCATTCTCCTATAAACTGATGCAACTTGGTTAAGATTGCCTCCCGATCTGCTCCACTCATTATTAAATTACTTAACCACAAGGTTATGCAATCTAAGACCAGTACTTCGTAGTTATTGAATTCCTTCTTCATGACCCCTGTTATATCTAATGGTTCTTCCAGGGTTGTCCAATCTTTTCCTCGTTCAGCCTGATGCCTTTTAATCCGTTCCTGCATTTCATCATCTAAAGGTTCAGCGGTAGCAAGAAAGAGTTTTTTATTGTATTTTTCGGATAGCTTTAAGGCGTGTCCACTTTTCCCGCTGCGGCTACCTCCTGTCAATAGAGTCGTTTTATTTTTGATATTATTTACGTTATTAATGAGTGTTGAGTTGTATTATAAATAATATTCTGTTATACCTGCAAAAAAAAAATAAAATGCATATACAAATTATGTTGT
>JAJDBA010000038.1 GCA_029261675.1 Nitrospinaceae bacterium | reverse complement strand
CGCCTTATACCTCCTTCTTATGTACTTCGAAGTCATATAATTCCGCGAAATTTATCAGGAAATTTAAGGGGTGTCAAGAGTAAAACCCCTTAAATTAAAGAATTTCCCGCCTTTCGCCCTGTTTTAGGCCAACCCAGAAAGTATTGGTAGCCCAATAATCAGGATTTCAAGGGATAAACAAAATAAAGCATAATATAAGTTGCTGTGCTGGTTATCAGGATCAAGGCAAAAATGACCATTGTCACCCGGCCCAGCACTCTATGCCGCCTAGCCCCATCGGGTAATAGCTTTTCGATCAACTTTTCCAGACTGGCCACCAGTGCCACTGTCACAAAAATCAAGGCATAAGCTATACTGGCTCCCATAGGGTTTTCTCGGGTTGCCAATAACAAAACCTGAACAACAGCCCAGCACCCAAAAATCGTCAGCATTACAATTTTAAATTTTCTTGCACTTATCTTTAGTTCCCCTTCTTTAAGAAGGTATTCCCCGTCCACTTTTTTACTGGCTCTGAACCCTTGCGAAAGCATATAAAAGGCAAAAATCAGCCCTAGCACCACTAGAACAAGATGAGTGCTTAAAACAGGAATAAACACATTTTCGTAGACATCGTCGGGGCCGCCAAACCCTTCTCTCCCCTCGAAGGATAAAACACCCAGAGAGCGGGCGTAATAATACCCCACGAAATAGACAATCATCGACACCATCGAAACCAATATCAGCTTATGGTGTCGTGTACCCTGAGCTTTTTTGGCCATTCCCCACGAAATCAGAAATAAGACCGTGAAAACGACAGCCAAAATATAGCTGACATCGGCACCTATTGTCCCCGAAGGGGCCAAAAAGCCAGGTTCAGCGAGAAGTGTTTCCATAGAGAATCCATTTGGACGGGATGGGAAATTCTATCGGGCAGGTTTGATAAGCAATTCTGGTTTTCAGGTTTGTCCTTCTTTCCCTAAAAGCCATGTGCCACCATAGAACTCGAATGCACCCAGAAGCGACCACATCAATAGCGGTTCCATAGTCATCTGGGTAAAAAACATGAAGACCACCAAGGAAATAGTAGCCAGACCCACAAGCTGCAAGGTACGACCTAAAAAGTAGCGAATATTTCCCATTGATTAAACCCTACCCCTTCAATGCAGCTTTTACCTGTTTATTAGCATCAATAAGGTTATCTACATTATTTCTGCCAACATTTTGCATAGTATCGCGAACATCGGCAAGAACAACGTTCCCTGCCATTGTGAAGGCGCTCGGCGAATGAGGAATATCAGCATCTTTATTACCCGCAACGATGCTTTCATGTCGCTTAGCGACAACCTTATCATCAAACAGATCATCTAAAGGGAATTTATAAAGAAGCTTTACATAGTTGCGTTTTTTTTCTGTGTTCTTCTTAGAATCCCAAACTATATTTTCCATTTCAATGGATTCAGGTTTAGGCTTGTCCTTGGAAAGGATTTTTTTGATCTGTGAAAAATAAGCTTCCATCTCTTTGGGTCCCTTAATTTCATCTTCAGGGATTTTTGAGCTTATTTCGTATTCAATCGCTCCATCTTTAAGTGAAGGTCGACTAACCTCATAAGTAACGTTGTTATGATTGAAACGACGTCCCTTTTTAGTCGTATATTTTGACTGCATCTCCTCCACCAGCGAGTTAAGACCTTCTGCAGCAAATTGATTAAACAATAGTCCCTTCATAGTAGGCATTCTTATCTTCTCCAAATCTTCATGTTTTAGTTGCTGATTATCTTCCTTATGCTAAAAAAATACAAAAGGGAAGCTTTATATCTATCAAAAAATACGGGTGTATGGAAGGGAGAACTTAAAACGAAGTCGCAGATTCTGTAACAGGCGCAATATCAACTGATGCCGTTGATAGACTGCCCGCTGACTTTAAAAAGCTGTTGGTGCCATTATTCTGGTAGACATATCGAATTGTTACGCACCCTACTTCCTTGTTGTCACAATAAAAATTCAAAAACTGGAACTTAGCGAACTTGTTATCTGCGGTACGTGCTGCGTAGACGTTTTTCTTCGGTTTAAGTTTATGCGTAAAATAATTGTAGTTGTACGGTTTTAACAAAACTGAATTTTCTGTGTCTGTACGGGTGCTGACATCAACAACATAATTTTCCGTTGGCACCTCTGTTACCGTATCAAAACCCACAGCCCCCAAATCTATCAAACCTGCTTGCCCCATTTTGCCGGATGCGCCCCCATTCGAAATAACCTTACTTCGTCTAAATGCAAGATCCCACTCCATAGAAGACGGGTCATGAATTTTTACGGGTTCACCGCTTGAAAAATCGAAATACACATATTCCTTTTCAGATGAAGCATTCACCGTGGCCACCTTGGTATTCAGCAAGTTTGCAAGTTGCACCTGGGGTACAAGCTCTGGCTTTTTCTTTTCTTTTTTTGCCATTCTTCCTTCACCCGGAATATCTACACTAGGAGAATCAAGGAAGTTTTGCAATCCCACCAGCTTCTGAGGCAACCAGAATGCGGCTATTAGAACAAGGGAAACACATAAGTTGATTATAAAAAGTTTACGCCAAAGTTTGCGTTTCTTATCCGTCTCAGACTCAATAGGCTTATCAAAAGGTGAATTCATAAGGTATGATTATAAAATAATTTATCAGTCTCTGTTGGGAAATTCCTTCAAAACATATTTCATAGCCGCTCGGGTGAAGGCTTCTTTATTCAACCACCTCCCCTTACTGCTCTTAAAATTTTGCAAGCCTGATTTTTGGCTCCCTACAAACCGGGCTCCCCAGATGACCTCCTGAGTACGAGGATTCACCAAAAATGCCGTAAACTCCAGTCCGCTGGCAACGCCATTTTGAATCTTGCCGCGTCGGTCCCGATACTGGTTGGAATATTTCGTGACTGCACCAACCATAACAGCATCTACCGCATCTGTCGAAACTAACGTCAATTCATTATTCGGGTTTTCCTGTTTTTTAGAGATATTCTCTCCAGGGGTCTTGATTATTTTAAAACGGGCATCCTCCATCATCTGCGGAGGAATGATATTGGAATATTTTTTATTTGTCCTCAATTCCTGATAAGCCTGTTGGGAAACCACCTCTCCTGCAGATTTGTCCTCAAACGGCGCAAAAGTCTTGTTTTCAAATCCTAAAACACCAATTCTCTGAAGCCTTTTAAAAAGTTCCCGATTAAATATTTTACTTTGAACTTGATTCGTAGGCTCAATATTCAACAATTGATTATAAGTATCACGCTTGATATAAGCGGGCAAAGGATGCGGTTCGTTGATGCCATCTGTCATATGAGGGTTGAGCTCATAATAGACAGGCGGAGCCTCATCCCAAGAACGATGCATATCTAAAGGACGATTCATCCCCAAGGGACTTTGAGCCTGCCCTTCATCTAATGCGCTTCCCAAAGGAACCGCTGAGGCTTGAGGCAGCATCTGGACACAAGAAATCAAAAGCGCCAGAACTCCAATACTAAATCGAGAAACATTTAACAAAAGTAGTGCTCCTAAAAAATGGGAGAAATCCCTCATATATAATTATATAGTACCCCGTCTTTGATTAAAATAGATATTCTCGAATAAAAACAATAAGCTAACTATTCTACTACCTTAAAATTTAGTACTTAAATGACATCAAACCTGAATCGCGCTCTGGAATGGACTTCACCACAAATCCAGCCTCTACTGCTGGGAGCTCTTTGTTTTCTCGCACTGACCCTTTTTTCAATGGCTATCAGGCCCAAGTTAAAACTTCTATGGGACGCCCGGTCCGCCGCAAGGTGCGATCGAGTCTTTGAAAGAGTAGTCCTAACCCTGAAGGTTGCCTTCGGCCAAAGTAAATTGATGCAGGAGAAGGGAGCCGGGTGGATGCACGCCTTGATATTTTGGGGATTCCTGATTCTACTTTTTCGTGCAGCGGAGTTCTTTTTAATCGGATTTTTCCCCGAAGCAGATTTTTCTTTCCCGGCTAGCAATGCAGTTTTTGTGATCTACGCATGGGTCAAAGACGCAGCTGTGTTTCTAGTCGGACTCGCGGTTTTTTTCGCTCTTTACCGAAGGCTGGTGCTCAAACCGCAACGCCTGACGTTATCAAAAGAAGGCTTGCTCATCCTGTTATTGATCCTTGCGATCATGGTCAGCGATGTAATATTTGATTCGGCATTTCTGGCACTGCACCCGGAAGGTCATTCCGGCCCTATCGGTATGGCTTTAGCCCCTGCCTTCAGGATACTCGGAGAAAACATTCTGGGCAATTTACACAGTCTGGCTTATTGGCTGCATACTTCATCCATCCTGTTTTTTTTAATCCTTCTGCCACGCAGCAAGCATTTCCATATATTGACCTCGATCCCAAACGTATTTTTTTCCAGCTTGGGCAATAATTTAAGCCGCATCGATTTTGAAGAGGAAGAATCTTTCGGGTTGGTCAACATAGAAGACTTTAATTGGAAACAAATGCTCGACCTTCATACCTGCACTCAATGCGGGCGTTGCGATCGTGCCTGCCCGGCATGGGCCACCGACAAACCGCTATCGCCACAGCAATTGACCGTTGATTTGCGCGATCATCTTAACGGTCCACCCAGTTCCGATATTGTTCTTCCCGGCGGTGTCATTGACGACGAAGTCCTCTGGTCTTGTACCACTTGTGGTGCTTGCGAAGCCGCTTGCCCGGTGATGATTGAATACGTCGACAAAATTATCGGACTAAGACAAGGATTGGTATTAACCGAAGATCGCTATCCAAAAGAATTTAAATCAGCATTTCAATCTCTGGAAACCCAATCGAATCCATGGGGATTCCCAAAATCGTCACGATCCGATTGGGCAAAAGATCTCGGTGTTCCCATCTGGGACAAAACCAAACCCACCGAATACCTTTATTTTGTCGGCTGCAACGGATCGTTCGATGCACGTGGCAAAAAAATAACTGAATCGGTGGTTCAAACCTTAAAAGACGCAGGCGTAGAGTTTTCAATTCTGGGAAATGACGAAGGTTGTACCGGCGACCCTGCACGCCGCTCAGGCAACGAATATTTGTTCGATATGCTGGCGAGTGCAAACGCAGAAACCTTCAAAGAACAAGGTGTGCGAAAGGTGGTGACCCATTGCCCGCATTGCCTCAACTCATTGAAAAACGACTATCCGGAATTCGGGGCCACACTGGAAGTGATTCACCATTCCGAGCTTTTACAAAAACTGATAACAGAGGGAAAGATTTCTCCACAACAAAAAGCAGAAGAAAATGTGGTGTTCCACGACTCCTGTTACCTTGGCCGACACAACGAGATTTATGAAGCACCACGTGAAGTTTTAAACGCTTCCACCACATCAAGCTCAATAAAAGAAGTCGAACAAAGCCGGGAAACCGGCACCTGCTGTGGAGCAGGCGGCGCCCGCTTTTTATTGGAAGAAAATACAGGAACACGAATGAGCCATCACCGCCTCGACGAACTGATGGTCACCAACCCCGACACCATCGCTGTCTCCTGTCCCTTCTGCGTGCTAATGCTGGAAGATGCGGTTAAAACTAAAAACCTGAACGTGCAAGTCAAAGATATTGGTGAAATGATAGCAAAGAAAACCTGATTTAATTGAATGCTCAAACCACACTTTTCAAACGTATTGAGCAAAAAATGAAAATTCCCTTACCAAATAATATTCTTAAATCCTTAACCCTTTTTTTTCCAATACTGTTTTTAACATCTTGCACTCAACTCTTTACAATCGTTCCGAGTGGCAGCATCAACGATGATATACAGTTTGAATTTTATAAAAATGATACTAACGATGAATTGATTGAGCTTAAGGTTGACAGTGTTATTTTGGAAACAAAGAGATTTCGTCGATGGAGAAAAATTTGGAGTATTTGGGCGAAAGGGGAACCCACCTATTTAAAAAATATCAAATACGGAGAAACGCCCACTGGATTGGTTGAAATAATGAAACCTAAAAACCTTTTTACGAGGGAATCTTATAGAGTGTCGGTTAGTGGAAAGACTTCCTCAGGGGCCATTTTTTATGCAGTCGAGGTTTTTATAATCAATGAAGACGGAGGGATTATTAAAATAAAAAATGGACAGGCAATGATGAACTAATCGAAAAGAAGAACGGATCTATTTAAAAGCTCAAACCATATCTTTCAAACAATCATGAAACTTTCTTTCCCCAAAAACCTTTTTAAAACTGCAACCCTGTTTTTCTCCTTATTATTGTTAACCTCTTGCGCTCAGCTATTCACCATCGTTCCAAGTGGCAATATTAATGAAGAAGTTAAATTTGAATTTTATAAAAAAGATAATAACGATGAAACGGTTGAGCTAAAAGTCGAGAGTGTGATTTTGGAAAGAAGGATTTTTAATATATGGAGACAAATTTGGATTCTCTGGGAAAAAGAAAATTCAAAACCTGCGTCTTTAAAAAATATTAATTATGGAGAGACACCTGCCGGGCTGGTTGAAATAATCAAACCAAAAAAAATTAAAGTGGGGTCCTCTTATAGAGTATCCGTAAGCGGGACTCATTTATCAGGAGAAACGGCTTATGGAATAGAGGTATTCCATTTAAATGAAGATGGAGAAGTTATTATAGCAAAAGGCGGCGGCGGGGTAATTATTTCAGAAAGAAGGTAAAGGAAACGGAACGTTCTTTCTCTATAAAATCCATCTATATACAATTCTCTAAACGCTTAATCGTTTCTTCTTTTCCGAGGAGTAGGATGACATCGTAGATACCGGGGCTCACGGTGGTTCCTGTCAAGGCAACGCGAACGGGTTGGGCCAGCTTGCCGAGCTTCATGCCTTCCTCCTCAACTATTTTTTTGAATAACGATTCAATATTCTCTGCGGAAAAATCATCAAGGGCAGAAAATCCGGCAATCACTTTTTCGAGTAAAGGTTTGGCTTCATCGGTTAAGAATTTATTGCGGGCTTTTTCATCAAACTCCACTTCTTTCTTGAAAAAGAAAGCTGACTTCTCTGCCATTTCTATAAGAGTCTTCGCCCGTTGGCTCAAACAAGGAATCACTTTGGCAATTTCTTGCGGGCTGAGCCCGTGACCTTCTTGTAAAACTCCTGACTTTATTAATTGGGGTTCCAGATGTTTTGCCAATTCTTCGGGTGGAGTAGACTGGATGTATTGTTCGTTGACCCACGACAGTTTGTCCGCATCAAAAATCGCCGCGGATGTATTCACCGAATCAAAAGAAAAATGTTCGATCAACTCTTCGCGTGAAAAAATTTCCTGATCGCCGTGAGACCAGCCGAGCCGCGCCAGATAGTTGATCATTGCATCTGGCAGGTAACCCATATCGCGATAAGCCAACGCAGAAGTAGCGCCGTGGCGTTTGCTGAGGCGGGATTTATCCTGCCCTAAAATCATGGATATATGCGTGAACTTTGGACGCGGATAATCGAGCGCATCGTACAACAAACATTGACGCGGCGTGTTCGACAAATGGTCATCGCCACGAATGACATGGGTGATGCCCATTTCTGAATCATCGACCACCACCACAAAATTATAGGTGGGGGTTCCATCGGTTCGCTGAATAATCACATCATCCAACTCAGCAAACCGATGGAACC
>JAJDBA010000037.1 GCA_029261675.1 Nitrospinaceae bacterium | reverse complement strand
ATTTACGAATTGGAGCATATGGGCTGTGTTTTCAGCCGGACACCGGACGGAAAAATAGCGCAACGGAGTTTCGGCGGTCATTCCAAGCCGCGCGCCTGTTTTTCAGCCGACCGTACCGGACACGCTATTTTGCATGCTCTTCACGAACAGTTGATGAAGAATGAGAAGTCCGTCAAAATTTATAATGAATGGTATATGCATTCCCTCATTGTTGATGGCGATCGTTGTAACGGGGTTGTCGTCAGTAATGTTCAGACGGGGGAAGTAGAAGTTATAAGAGCTAAGGCGGTGGTTTTTTGTACCGGCGGTTATGGACGCGTATTTAAAATTACATCCAATGCCTTCGCCAGTACTGCTGATGGTGTGATAGCAGCGTTAGAAGTTGGCATTCCACTTGAAGATCCCGAATTTGTTCAGTTCCACCCATCCGGGTTATTCCGTCAAGGTATTTTGTTTTCTGAAGCGGCTCGTGGGGAAGGAGCTTACCTGCTCAATGATAAAGGCGAGCGGTTTATGAAAGATTATGCACCTTCTCGAATGGAACTTGCGCCACGTGATATTGTTTCTCGTGCCGAGCAAAGTGAAATCGATGCAGGTCGCGGTGTCAACGGTGAAGACTGTATCAATCTCGACCTTCGACATCTTGGCGAAGCGCGTATCATGGAACGTCTTCCACAAATTCGACAATTGGCAATCGACTTTCTCGGTATTGACTGCATTACAGATCCTATTCCCATTCAGCCCACCGCACATTATTCCATGGGCGGAATTCCTGTAGATAAGTTCTGTCATGTCATTCTTGATGCAGAAGGAACCAAAATGAATGGGTTTTTCGCAGCGGGTGAATGTGCCTGTGTTTCGGTTCACGGCGGAAACCGGTTGGGAACAAATTCCCTTCTTGATGCCGTTGTGTTTGGCGAACGTGCGGGTAAATCAGTCTTGGAATACGTAAGAGGTAAAGACTTTGGTAACGTCAATGAAGGCCAGGAAAAAGCCAAGGTGTTGGAAAAGTTTGAGGATGTTTTCCAAAGAGATGGCAGCGAAAGTTACAATGATATTCGAGATGACATGAAAGAAATTATGATGAGCCATTGCGGTGTTTTTCGCGATGAGAAAAAGTTGAATGTCTGTATCGATACCCTTAAAGAGCTGCAGGTGCGGTTCAAAAAAGGTAAAGTGACGGATAAAGGCAAAGTGTTTAATACTGAAATTTACGAAATTATGGAGTTGGGAAATATGCTGAGGATGGCAGAAGTCATCGCTACGGCAGCCCTTTACAGACAGGAAAGCCGGGGTGGCCACTCTAGGACGGACTTTCCAAAACGGGATGATAAAAATTTCCTGCATCACTCTATGGTCTATGATTCGCCGGATGGGTTTGTCATAAAAACCAAACCCGTAGTTATTACTAAATATCCAGTCACTGAGAGAACTTATTGATGGCAACATTTAGAATCAAACGGTTCAATCCGGAAAAACAGCCGGAACCTTATTTCGAAGAATTCAATCTCGATATCCCCGACGGTGCCACGCTTCTCGATTGCATGAACGAGATCAAATGGACACTCGACGGAAGTCTCTCATACAGAATGTCCTGTCGCAGTGCCATTTGTGGTTCCTGTGCAGTCAAGGCCAACGGTCATGCTTTATTGGCTTGCCAGCGCCAGGGAGCGCATCTGTTAGATAATGACGACACGATCACCCTGGAACCACTGGGTAACATGAAACCAATTAAAGATCTGGTGGTCGACTTCACACCGTTCTGGGACAAAATCAATAAAGTAAAACCTTATCTAGAGCCAAAAGACGAACCACCGGCAAAAGAAAGGCGTCAGTCACAGGAAGAGTTTAGTATCATTGATGACTCCAGCACCTGCATCATGTGTGGTGCCTGTTATTCTGATTGTAATACTTTGGAAGTGGATGATAATTTCCTTGGACCCGCAGCATTGGCGAAAGCGCAAAGGTTTGTCGGCGATTCTCGCGACTCGAAAACATTGCAACGTGTGCAGGACTTGAGTGAGCCCGGAGGGATTTGGGATTGCACTCATTGCGCTGAATGTGTGGAGCGATGTCCAAAACCGGCACGTCCTTTCGATCGCATAAAAGAAATTATGACCGTGGCATTGGAGCAAGGCGTACATAACAATAATGGCGCACGACATGCATTGTCCTTTACCAACTCTGTTAAGAGAAGTGGCAACCTGAACGAAAACAGAATTCCAGTTGAGTCGATGGGTATATTTAATATCCCCGGTCTGCTCAGCCTGATTCCGATCGGACGCAGAATGTTGCTCAAAGGAAAAGTTCCGCCAGTCATTCACCATTCCATTGACGAAGTCGATGACGTTAAACGTATATTTAAGGAGCTGGATCAATGAAGTTCGCCCTTTTTACAGGATGTGTCGCCAAAGGGGCGACTCGAGAGTTGATGCTCTCCACCACCAAAGCCGCCGAAGGCTTGGGTTTTGAATTTATCGAAATGAAAAGCGCGTCCTGCTGTGGCGCGGGTGTGGTTTCAGAAAAAAGTCCGTTGCTCGCCGATGCCTTGAACGCACGTTCATTTTCCATTGCTGAAAAACAGGGGTTGGATATCGTCACCATTTGCTCCACTTGTCAGGGAACGTTGAAAAAAACCGAAGCGCATCTGAACGAAAGCAAAGAGTATAAAGAAAAAGTAAATGACATCCTCGAAGATGGTGGACATCAATACAACGGTACAACAAGAATCAAACATTTCGCCAACATCCTCGCAACAGAAGAAGGCATGGCAAGGTTGAAATCCCGCATCAAACGTCCTTTGACAGGATTAAAAGTTGCGGCATTTTACGGCTGTTATGTTTTACGTCCTTCTGAAAACTCGGACTTCGAAAATCCAGACAACCCTACAGGTATGGAAGATATTTTTGCAGCGTTAGGCGCAACTCCGGTTTACTATCCGAGTCGTGTTAAATGTTGTGGCTTTCCAATCGTGATGATGAACAAAGATGCGTCACTCGGTATGTCTGGCAATGCTTTGGTCGATGCCATAGATAACGGTGCCGATGTTGTAGCAACGGGATGCCCGCTGTGTCACCTGAGCCTCGATTCTTATCAGCCTGAAATAGAAGCATTGCAAAAGAAAAACCAATCCATTCCCATCCTGCACCTCCCGCAGTTGGTGGCATTGGCATTGGGCTACACCCCCACCCAATTGGGTATGGATAGCCACATCGTCTCCACCCTCAAAATAAACCAAATTCTTTCTGGGTCAGCACCTAGTTCTCACTAACCGGTTACGCCGGTGGAATTGTATCCTAATTCCCACCGGGCACGGCCCGGCCAGCTAGCGCTACAGGCGCCTCTGCATTAAATTAAAGAGTAGCGCGGACTCATCCATTCAAGAATTCGCGGGTTTAGGCTACGCTTGCATGAGGAACGGAGTCTGTAACAGATTACCTAATAATCTGAATTATTGGTTAAAGATAAGGGAAAGAACTACGCGTTGATTTTGATACTTTTTGTAGATCAAAAGAATGTTGTTCATGCTCAATTTGCAAATTTTCTGCATCATTAAACTGCCCTAACTCCTTTAAGCATTTTACGATTATATATTTTGCATAGGACAATAAATATTGCTTCTTATGTTCATTCAAGTTCTTTTTTTTATTAAGAATTATTACTCCTTTCTTTAGTTCCTCAATAGCCTGTGAATGGTCTTGTTTGAAGTTTACATAGTACTTACCTAAAAATAGATGGAAACGAAAGCTTTTTCCTTCAAACCGATTTTTTGATTTTATAAGTAATTGGTAAGCTCCCGTACTATCTCCATTTGATTCGAGAATTCTTGCCCTGCATAAAATAATTCCAGACCGAAAGTTGCTGGAAAAATCTAGCAATAGTTTTAAGGTAGTAATCATATTTTGTTCTTTAGGGAAATTATTCTAGGAAGATTTTAAATAGTTCATGTAAACCTCTTCCCGCATTTTATCTATGGCTCGCTTAGTGCTATCTTTTTTCATTAAATCTATCGGTTTAAAATGAATTCCAGAATAATATAATGTTAGTGAAGATTACAGTATGCATAATTGTAATTTTTAAAAAGATATGTTTGTCGTTGATTTTAATTTGAAATCTTTCTGTGCCTAGATTTTTAATCCAACCCTCCCCTTGCCCCTCCCTATGAAGGGAGGGGATTATTTAATTATGGCAAAGATATTTAATAATAATGCTGTGAAGGGAAAGAGAAGGTCTTTGCGTAAGCAAATGCCTCCTGCAGAAGTGGCTTTGTGGCAGGTTTTGCGTAACAAGCAGGCCAATGGACATAAGTTTCGAAGACAGTACAGTGTTGAGCAATATATTTTAGATTTTTATTGTCCCTCTGCAAAACTTGCAATCGAAATTGATGGAGATTCCCATTTTAATGAAACGGCAATCAAAGCAGATAAAATTCGCCAGAAGGCAATTGAGGATATGGGGATAGAATTCCTGCGTTTTACAAACCATGATATACATGAAAATCTCGAAGGTGTTTTTGAAAAAATATTAAAGCACTTACCTCCCCTCCCTTCATAGGGAGGGGTTGGGGGAGGGTTGGATTTTTCTTTGCCTCGCTTGTACGAAAAGCCTTAAAGCGTTAATATCCTTGCGTGGAAACATCCTTCAAAAAACAGATTATAGTTCTGATTACGGGTTTTGCCGTGTTTGTCGCAATATTGCTCATGCCACTTGCTGATGGTATGAGTGAAAGTGCACAGCGTATGCTGGCTGTGGTTGCATTGATGGCGATATGGTGGGTGGGAGAAGGTACCTCGCTTGCAGTCACCGCTCTGTTGCCGTTGGTATTATTTCCCCTACTCGGTATCATGCCGAGTAAGCAGGTTGCTCCCAACTACGCGAATCATCTTATCTTTTTATTCCTTGGCGGATTTATGATTGCTCTTGCCATGGAGAAGTGGAATTTCCATAAACGTCTGGCGTTATGGATCATCAACGCCATGGGCACGGACCCTAAACGCATCGTTTTAGGATTTATGATTGCCACTGCATTTTTGTCGATGTGGATTTCGAACACCGCTTCAACGATGATGATGCTTCCGGTTGCAATGGCGGTGGTGAGGCAAATCGCGTTAGACGCTTCCTTAAATGGCGAACGAAATTCGGAGTCGCAAAAGAAAATTGAAAACGGATTGGGACTCGTCCTCATGTTGGGTTTGGCCTACTCTGCCAGCATTGGCGGCGTTGGTACTCCCATTGGAACACCGCCGAATATTGTGTTTGCTGGATTCTACAAGCAACTATTTCCGGATAACTCTGAAATCAGTTTTTTTAAGTGGATGACAATGGCTCTCCCCATTGTCCTGATTTTTATTCCAATAACATGGTTGTATCTTTGTCGTTTTGTTTCTCCCTTTCCAATCAATCAGATTGAAGGTGGAAAAGGCGGAATTATTCAACAAGAATTGGATTCCATGGGTTCCATGAGCCGAGCAGAAAAAATAGTAGCCACCGTTTTTTGTCTCACCGCTTTGTTATGGATTTTCAGGCGGCCCATTGTGATTGGAGATTTTGTTATCCCTGGTTGGTCGAATATTTTTGAAAACCCAAAATACTTACACGATTCGACCGTTGCCATGGCGATGGGAATTTTATTATTAGTTTTTCCCGTAAATGGCACCAAGGGGCTGAGTGTGAACGGTAAGATCGAAAAATTTGCTTTGGACTGGCAAACCGTGCAATCGAAAACTCCTTGGGGAATATTGATCCTTTTTGGCGGCGGTTTTGCGCTGGCGGCGGGGTTTGGAGTGAGTGGACTTGATACATGGATAGGTTCGAAACTTACTGGAGTGTCCGACTGGCCGTTGTGGTTGACGGTGCTTGTTATTTGTCTTGCGGTAACTTTTTTAACAGAGTTGACATCGAACACGGCAACGACAACGATGATCCTCCCCATACTTGGCATGGCAGCAGTAGCGGCAACCATTCACCCGCTATTTTTTATGGTGCCGGCTACGTTGGCCGCTTCGTTTGCTTTTATGTTACCGGTGGCGACTCCTCCAAACGCTATTGTATTTGGCAGTGGCTGGGTGAGTATCCCAAAAATGTCACGGGCAGGATTGATTCTCAACCTGATTGGAGCAGGAATCGTTACAACAGCGGTTCTCGTTTTGGTGAGTGGACTTTTAATTTGAGCCCAGCGTTACGCAGGTTGTCCCGTCCATCTTAAAATCGGTTGGCGTGCGGCGCGGGCTTCATCGGGACGAGATACTTTCGGCAGGCGCGGCGCGTCGTGAAAGCTATCGGGGTCTTCATGGCCTTTTTTGGCGATGGACTTCATCGATTCGATAAACATGTCGAGTGTTTCTTTCGATTCGGTTTCCGTTGGCTCGATCATCAATGCGCCTTTTACGATCAGAGGAAAATAAACCGTTGGTGGGTGGAACCCGTGGTCTATGAGCTCTTTGGCGAAATCCATCGTGCTGATTCCCTGACCTTTGTCGTTGAACACGCATTCGTGCAGACTAGCTCCTGTGAACGGTAGGTGAAACGTGTCTTTTAATTTTTCACGAATGTAGTTTGCATTTAATACGGCAGATTGTGCGGCTTCGAGAATTCCTTCGGGCCCAAGGGTGCGAATGTAGACATAAGCTCTCAGTAACATTCCGAAGTTGCCGTTAAACACTTTCAATTTGCCAACACTTTCAGGGCGATCATAATTTAAAGAATAGTTATGACCCTTTTTCTCTACGACGGGTTTCGGTAGATAAGGCTCAAGAATATTTTTGATACAAACAGGGCCTGCACCGGGGCCGCCGCCACCATGCGGAGTCGAAAAGGTTTTATGCAGGTTGATGTGTAAAACATCGATTCCCATTTCTCCCATTTTGACGATTCCCATAACCGCGTTTAAGTTCGCGCCATCGCAGTAAACCAGTCCGCCTTTGCTGTGCACAATTTCGGTAATTTTTAAGATATCTTTCTCAAACATTCCCAATGTATTAGGATTGGTCAACATGATAGCTGCCGTTTCTTCGTCCATAACAGCTTCCAGCTTGTCTATGTCGATCAGACCTTCGGAGTTGGAAGGTATCTGCACGGATTTATAACCGCAAAGAGTTGCGCTGGCAGGGTTGGTGCCGTGGGCGGAATCGGGCAGTAACACTTTTTTTCGCGGATTCCCTTTTGCTGTGTGATAAGCCTGAATCATCAGCATCCCAGCAAACTCGCCTTGCGCACCCGCTGCGGGTTGCAGGCTGGCGTGATCCATACCACTTATTTCTTTGAGGCATTCTTGCAACTCGTACATCAGTTGCAAGCTACCTTGTGAATCTTCATCTGCAGACATAGGGTGATGCGCTGCAAAACCGGGTAGGCGCGCCAGAGTTTCGTTGATTTTTGGGTTGTACTTCATGGTGCATGATCCCAATGGATAAAAGTTGGTATCGATGCTGAAATTCCATTGCGATAACCTTGTGTAATGGCGCACGACATCTAGCTCGGACAACTCTGGAAATTCCTCAATAGGGTCGCGAATTTCATCTGGCGGTAGCAGGGTTTCCAGATCGATTTCCGGTACATCGCAAGAAGGTAGGGAATAGGCCTTGCGACCGGGAGACCCCAACTCGAATACAACGGGTTCATTGAATATCAATCCGGCAGTTGCTATGTCTGACTTGGATGAAGTTTTATTTTGTTCGCTGCTCATGGAGTTTAGTCCTTCAGGATCTTATTGAGGGTATTAATAACGGTTTCTGGTTTTAGATTGTCTTGATGCCTGTCATCGAGAACCACACTTGTCGGATGTCTGGGGCCCCAGCGTTGGATTTCCCCATGTTTGAATATAACGCAAGCGGGTTTTTCAACTGCCGAGGCAAGGTGCATGATGCCCGTGTGATTGCAAAAAAGAAGATCGCATTGTTGCATCAAAAGCGCAAGCTCTTTTACTTTCACCAGCGGCAATAATCGTGGTTTGAATTCCATTTTTGAAATATGGGATTCGAGTTCGGTTTCTTCCCCGGGTCCATTTATCAACCAGATGTCGGCGATATCATTTTTCAGAATATGTTCCATGACAATCTGAAACTTTTCCCATTGCCATCCCCATTCTGGGATGCGAGTTCCGGTTTTGACTAGAATCAGAGGTCGCGTTTTTTTGTTGGAGTTTATGATGCCTGCAACTTTTTGTTTTTCCCTGTCATTAAAAAAGATTCGCGGTTGTGAAACTATTTGTGGTACTCCCATATGTTTTAGGAGTGCCAGATTGTTTTCAATTTCGTGACAGGGCTGACCTTCGACAGGAAGTTGTATGTTGTATCCCCATGAACTTTGCGAATGGCGATAACCCGCATTTATTGTGGCGCCTGCGCAAAGGGTGAAAAAGGTTGCCGTGGCGCTGAATTTTTTGTTGAGCGTAATAGCGAGATCAAACTTCTCTTTTCGCGATTGCCGAATGGCTCGCCAGAATCGCCTGCGTCGCATTAAAATAATTTTATGTAGATGTGGATTGTCTTCGAGTATCCCCGACTGGATGGGGTTCACCATGGCAGTGATTTTTAAATGAGGAAAAGAACGTTTTAAAGATTCATAGACCGGTGTTGACAGAACAACATCTCCCAACCGGTCGGGACGAACCACCAGTACATTTGAAATTTTTGAAAAATCAACAGGGATGGATACAGGAGGAGCATTTCCCCCCGAAAGTATCCGAAATAGAGTCCAGATGATTACTTTGATTCTATATTCAATGGACCGGAGGAATGGTTTCATGCGAGATGTCAATTGTTAGGGAGCGGTTATCCGATCCGGAGTAGAGCGATATTATGGTTTTTGCGTCAGTTTAATTTAGAGAGGCAGGGCTTCGTCAATAAGCATGACAGGAATATCGTCTTTAATAGGATACCTCAAGCTACAAGGTTTGCAGTTGAGGCTGTCTTCCTCTTCGCTCAGTTCAAGATCGCCTTTGCATTTGGGGCAAACCAAAATGTCTAGTAACTCTTTATCGATTCCCATGAATCACTCCACTTTATTATTGTTTTTTTGGTTCGATTGAACCGCTTCAAATACATCTTCGACTGTTATTTTCTGCATGCATTCATCGGTACCCAATGGGCATTTTCTTTTCCAACAAAAACTGCAGGGAAGCATTTTATAAACCGTTTCGTGGTGCAACCCATACGCGCCGTTTCTTACAGGGTCCGTTGGCCCGAATAATGATACGGTTGGGATGCCTAATGCCGAACAAAGATGAAGCGGCCCCGAATCACAACTTACCAGTAGTTTGAGCCGTTTGTAAAGAGCTATAGATTCCTGAATTGTGGTGGCTGGGGCGAGCCAGCTTTTTTGCTTCATGAATTTCGCAATTTGTTTGGCTTTTTGTTCTTCTCCCGGTCCCCAGAGCAATAATATGGAATAGCCCATCTCATCGACAATGCGATCGGCTAATTTGGCGAACTTTTCCACCTCCCAAAGTTTGCTTTCGAATCCAGCACCGGGATTGACCCCCACAATCGGTTTAGTAGTGAGATCAGGATGACTCTGAAAAAAGCCTTCGATTTTTTGTTCCTGAACTTCAGGAGTGGAAAGAGGAAATTGTTTTGCTACGTTTTCTATGTCCAATGCGGATTGCACCAGAGTCAGGTACATGTCAACCACATGAATACCACCTGCCATATAAGGGCCTTTTATATTGGTGAAGATGGAGCTGACTTTTTCTTTACAGTTTTTTCTATGGAACCCAACTTTAGTTTTTGCTCCGCTCAACATCGCGATGATGCCGCTTTTAATCAGTCCGTGTAAATCGAAAACCACATCGAATTTTTTTTGTCGAAGACTTTTTATTATTTTCAGGATTTCATTGAAGGTCTCTCTGCTCCAGTTTTTGCGCCAGACTTTTGTGCGGATGGTGATAATTTGGTCGATGTCTGGATTGTTATATAAAAGCTCTTGATAGCGTTCTTCGATCATCCATGCGATGAAAGCGTCAGGATATTCCTGTCGCAGGGTGCGGGCCACGGGTAAGGTGTGAATAACGTCCCCCAATGCACTCAGTTTGATGACAAGAATTTTTTTTGGTTTTTTTGAACTTTTTGAGCTCATGGAGCGAGGCCGGTCAGGGTTTTATATATGGTAAAATCTTGCCATAAACACGATAACCGATATAACCCATGCAGCTTCCTAAAATAGCTCCACCTAGAACATCACTGGGGTAATGCACTCTTAAATAAACTCTTGAGTAGCAAACAATCAGCGCGAAAGCAAAAACCATTAGAGTGGTATTGCGAAAGCAGAGGCTTAAGAGAGTGGCTGCCGCAAATGAATTTGCTGCATGGTTGGAGGGAAATGAAAAACTGTTGGAACAGCTGACTATACCTATGATGTCTTGTGGCAGAACATGACATGGGCGAAGCCGTTCGATACCTTCTTTTAAAATATTATGGCCTATAGCATCGGCCAGACCGATGGCGACGCCTGCAGCAACAAGGAAAGCGAGTCCGCGATGCTTGTATACTCCGAGAAGAGCAATGAGGCAGACAATTCCCGCACCATAAAAGTTTTCTTTTATGGTAACAAACAGCATGAACTTGTCCATCATTCGGGATTGAAAATGCTGGTTGATCCAGTAGAATAGCGAAAGGTCTAAATCGAGGATGGTGTTTGTTCCTTGTAAAGAAGCGATAGAAGTAATGCTAGAAGTTTAGGAGCCTTTACGCGCTGAGTCAACCCCCTTAGTGGTCCACTCTCGTGAGAGGTGGGGGTGACCTGTTGCTTGATGATATTTTTGGGTTAGCGGGTATCGACAAATTGCCACAGTCGGCTCCATATAGATAGAATAGTGAATGGAAAAATTAAAAGATAATGCGGTTATTTTGTTTGCACGTGATCCTATTTTGGGTCAGGTTAAAACCCGTTTGAGTTCGTTCCTTGATGATGAAACGATTCTAAGGCTTTATACCTGCTTTGTTGAGGATAGCCTGGGAAAAATTCGACAAGTGGACAATACTGATTGCTTTGTTGGAATCTCGCCATCAAACCTTTCGGGGTTCTTTAGCGGAATAGAGAGTTCTGATACGAGGTTGTTTATTCAGCAAGGAAAAGACTTGGGAGACAAAATGCGTCAGGCTTTTGTCGATCGTTTTGCTGATGGGTATAAAAAGGTGGTAATTATTGGGTCGGATAGTCCGTCTTTGCCTGTTTCATATATTAATCAGGCTTTGGAGTCCGATAAAGACCTGATGCTCGGCCCCAGTACCGACGGCGGTTACTATCTGATTGGAATGTCTGGCAAGGTTTCTGAGGTGTTTGACGGCATCGCTTGGGGAACAGACCAGGTTCTGAGGGAAACCTTAGGCTGTGTAAAGAAGTTGGATATTTCTTTAGAGCTATTGCCAGTCTGGTACGATGTGGATTTACCGGAAGATTTGAAATTCCTTAAAACACATTTGGAGCTTATTACGCAGTCGGGTTTGTATGAAGGTAGCAAAACCCAAAAAATTCTTGATGAGATATCTTTTTAATAGAGGTGGTTTTTTAAAATGAAAGTTTGCAAATTTTCGGACTCGGATTATCAGGATGTGGTGGATGCTTTAGTGAATCGATCGAATATGGATTTATTCGTGCAGGATGAAACAGTCCGAAAGATTTTAAATGATGTTAAGGAGCAGGGCGATGCAGCGGTGTTGCAGTTGACGCACAAGTTTGATCGTCACACCCTGCCTTTGGAAAAAATTCGGGTGAGTGCAGAGGAGATAGCTGCAGCTTATAAAGAAGTAAAGCCAGAAGAGCTTGTCGCGCTCAAGGAAGCTGAAAAAAGAATTCGCCTGTTCCATGAAAGACAAAAGCAAGACTCATGGACTTATGAAAAGGAAGGCATCATGCTCGGCCAGATGGTGCGACCGCTTGCAGTCGCGGGGATTTATGTTCCCGGTGGCAAGGCTTCTTATCCTTCTTCGGTATTGATGAATGCCATCCCTGCAAAGGTTGCCGGAGTAAAGCGGGTGGTAATGTGTTCGCCTTTTCCCGATGCCGAGACGCGACCGCATGTGTTGGTGGCGGCAGATCTGGCTGGTGTGACTGAAATTTATAAGGTGGGCGGTGCTCAAGCCGTCGCTGCGATGGCCTTTGGCACAGATACGATCCCGCGGGTGGATAAAATTGTCGGGCCTGGGAATATCTTCGTGGCTTTAGCTAAAAGGTTGGTTTTTGGAATCGTCGATATCGATATGATTGCGGGGCCCAGCGAGATATTGATTGTCGCAGATAGCTCGGCCAATCCGGCTTATGTTGCCGCTGACCTGCTGTCTCAGGCGGAGCACGATGAAGATGCGGTTCCCATTCTGGTGACCCCAGATGCGGTGCTGGCCGAAGCGGTCAGGCAGGAGCTGGAGGAACAGGTGAAAGCCTTGAGTAAAAAAGCCATTGCCGAGGTTTCCTTGAACAATAATTGTTGTTTGCTGGTAACCCGGTCTCTATCGGAAGCGGTAGAGATGGCTAATAAGGTTGCCCCTGAGCATTTGGAGCTATCCGTTGAAAATCCGTCAGAGTGGGTCGAAAAGGTGAATAATGCCGGTGCCATATTTATGGGCCATTATACGCCTGAAGCAATGGGGGACTACCTGGCAGGTCCAAATCATGTTTTGCCGACCAGCGGCACGGCACGGTTTTCGTCTCCTCTAGGCGTTTACGATTTTATCAAGCGCACCAGTTTGATTTCTTATAGTAAGGAAGCGTTACAAAGCTGTGGCAAAACTGTAACAATGCTAGCAGAAATGGAAGATTTGGGAGGTCACGCCAATTCGGTGAAATTGCGGCTGGAAGACCCTGACAAAAAAACCTGAAAACATTATATTTTCAGGCTTAGGAGGGGTAGATTTTGACTTGACACATGCCGAAGGCTATGTTTTAATCACCATCATTTTGGGCACTTGTGCGCCAAAA
>JAJDBA010000036.1 GCA_029261675.1 Nitrospinaceae bacterium | reverse complement strand
TAACAGCCCTATTCAATTATGTGGCCGTTTCAGTGATTGACGCCCGTACCGTTGAGCCTCGTTTCATCATTAATTGAATAACGGCATTATAGAAAATCTGGTTTTCCGCCATTTTTGCCATTTCTTTGTCGACATCCACGTTATTGCCGTTTGACTTGGCGGCATCCTCTTCTTCAAAAGGATCTGCGGTTAAACTACTAATATTGGAGGTTTTGGGACCAAAATGCTTTTCGTTAGTAGCCTGAAGATTCAATTGCCCTTTCGACCCCAAAGCTTCCCGCAACTGCCCTTGAAAATCAATTTCGCTGGCCGTAAATCCCGGTGTATCCAAATTACCAATATTTGATGAAATCACGCTTTGTCGCGTAGACATCAAATCCAGGCTCTTTTTCATAGCCTTTGGTACATTATCTGAAAACAACAATTTATCCAGCAACATAAGAGCAATCTCCTTTCTCCACTAGTAAAAGCAAAAGTTATGCCATTAGATCAAAGAGCTGACAATGCTCCAAATTACCAACCAAACTATTATATTTAAACGATTATTCCATATAGAAACTTAGCGTCTCACTTAACCAAAAAGTTGACAGCATAATAAATTTGGCGAAAATTGCCGTTTTTTTGACATTTTTTCCCGCTCAAACTTATATAGCGATTCTTCTAACTATCTAAATATAGTATACTCAATATCTTCACTGTGTTATTTATTTACTCAATTATTATAATATGGCCTTACAGAAACTTAAAAATCACATCTTAAAACTGGGCAAAGAGAGCCTATTTGAGATCCTTCACCTTATTGGGTCACAGCTAAAAGAGCGCTATGACTGTAAAATGGTACGGGTCAATCTCGAAGATTTGTATGAAGGAATGTTGGTTTGCCAGTATGTAACTGGTCAAAATCGCCCTGAACCTGACACTAAATTCATCTCGCCAGAAGCATCAGTCATCTCCCAGGCATTCTTGAATAATGAAGTGGTCCTATCCTGGAAATTACCAGACGGGTTCGCTAAAGTGCAAAATCCCTTCGAAAAACTTTCAGAAATCAAAGCCACAGCGGTTTTTCCCATCACGCATCAGTTCCGCCCCATCGGTACCCTCAGTTTGGATTGGGGAAAGGAGGGTGAGTTTCTCGATGAAGAGCAAATCAAAGATGTTGCTGATTTCCTTTCTGAAATAAGTGCCGTTCTGGATCGTGCAAAACGTTTTCACCAAAAGATATCTTTTTCTCGTCACCTGGACCTAGCAAGAAAAAAAGAGGCGGCTTGGAGAATGATGCGATCTGCCGTACAGCTTATAGACAAATTAACTTTGGCTTCCGTCTGGGTACCCACCAAGAAACCCAGTGATAGCGTAGAAATTTTGGCTGCATTTTCAGAAAATCAAGAAGACGCTTTGATTTATAACAATCGCGAACAAATCAATATTCACAAACAAAACCTGATCAGCAACATTGTCGTCTTTGACAAATCGACTGGACTGATGGCTAAAGATCCTCAACAAAAAGCGGTCTATATAGAAGACGTGATGAGCAAAAGTTTCAGCCGAAAGTCAGTGGCGCGACAAATAGACCTTGTCTCTTTATATCAAGTTCCAAAAATAAAAAAGGAATCCGGGCAATTGATTTGCGTTGCAAATTATTACACCAACACGCCGCATCAATTCACCGTCTTTGAACAACGTCTTCTAGAAAACCACGCTTCCATGGTCGAAAAACTGATTTTGGAGGAAAACCCAGAACATATCGAAATAGAAGTGTTAAGTGAAATTGAAGAACTATTGTCAGATACATCAGACACTCTACAACCTTTCTTACAAAATATTCTGGCTAAGACATCGGAGCTAATTGGTGCTGATTCAGGAACCGTTTCAATATCTCAAATTATGGATGGTAGACCCTGGTTGGTAGTCGAAAATGAAACGGGACAGTTGATAGGTGCAAAATCTCAAGGCTGGATGAAAAGTAAAATCCCACCACTCCCCATAGGTGGCGAAGAAGTCCCGCAAGACCAACGCTCCCTAAACGGTTATGTTGCCCATACCGCACGCCCGGTACTGGTTCCCAATGTGGATGATGAAAGGAATGGATTCTATAAAAGTCTTTCACCGCGAATTAAATCGGAGCTGGCGGTTCCTATCATTCACGGCAATTACGTTCTCGGTGTTATCAATCAGGATAGTTTTCGAAAATATTTTTTCACTCAAGAACATCAGAGAATTTTGCAGATTATTTCCAGCCTGATCAGTTCAAAAGTATACAACCTAAAACAAATTGAAACTCTAAAGCAGGAAATCGTCCAACTGCGTCAGGATATTGAATACAGAGACCCGAAAGTTTCCTCCTACCATTTTGGTAACGTCATAGGCAAAAGTCAAAATGTTCATTCTCTCGTGCATCAAATACATACGGTGGTCGAGTCTATTTGCAACCGTATGCTGAATTGGGAGAAACGACAATCACAGGAAACAGTCACCGGCCTACCCTGCCTCTTGATCCAAGGTCAAACCGGATCAGGAAAGGAATTCTTTTTTAACAATATATACTCGCATCTGAATGAAATTTTTCAGAAAGAAAAAGGCGCAAACTTTAAGCTACCCTTAAGAAAAACCAATATCGCTGCGTATAGCGGCGAGCTAACTTATAGCGAATTGTTTGGTCACAAAAAGGGTGCTTATACCGGAGCCGAATTTAACAGGCAGGGTATATTGGAAGAAGCGAATGCTGGCATCGTTTTTCTTGATGAAATCGGCGATGCCGATCCGAAGACACAGGTGCAACTCCTCCGGTTCTTGGACACAGGGGTTTTCATGCGTCTAGGCGAAAATCAGCCGCGTTACTCAAGAATATTTTTGGTCGCAGCTACCAATAAAGATTTACAAGAGGAAATCAAGGCCGGAAGGTTTCGGGAAGATCTTTACCACCGCCTGAGCGCACTAAGCTTTCAAATACCACGATTGAATGATCGTTTGGAAGACATTGAAGACCTTGCTACCCATTTCCTGGGAATTCTATTCAACAGTTATAAGCAAGAAGGCAGTGAAAACCCACCACAGTTGGATGCCTCTGCCATCGACTATCTCAAACAACACCATTATCGTGGCAATGTACGAGAATTGAAAAACATTCTTTTGCGCGCTATGTTATTCAGAAAAAGTTCCATTATCACAAAAGAAGAAATCAGAGCCGCCTGCAACACAGAACCCTCAACTAATGAACCCAACCCTCATGTCTTCATAGAAACTCTTCTTGACCAGTTTGACAATGGCGAAGCAGACTTCTGGTCAGACATTCATCAGCCTTTTAAAAATAGTCTTATGACTCGCGATACAGCCAAGTCCTTGATCCTCGCGGCAAAAGAACGCTATCAGACGAACCTGCCAGGACTCGCAGTTAAACTTCGCGCCTGTAAAGACCGCAATCACATAGAAACAAATGAAAGAAAAAAGTTTCTCAGTTTTAAAAACTTTCTTTACAAGACCGTTAAAATATCTGCAAATTAAGCCGCATAGGGTGCCCCACCCTATCTGACACCATTTAATATTTATATAAAATTTCAGGAAAATTTTGCATAGGCTTCTAAAATACGGTCTCGTAAAATAGAGGCGTTTTCCTTAAACTCTATCTGGTCATAATATTTTCCATCTTTGCCTTTTTTAGAGGGCATCCCAACAAACAGTCCGCTGGATTTACCAACTAATATTCGAAAACCTTTAATAACAAGAAAATCGTCCAGAGTCACATCGGCATAAGCCCTCAAGGAGCTTTGCACATTACCCGTATCAAAGGGATAGATTTTAACAGCAGTAATATTCATATTTGTTGCAGGTTTGTAACCTGTATATCAGCCGTTCGGGTTGACCTACAGGGATAATCTGCTAAACTGGTAAGCGTATCTATTCGATATATATCTAAATTTCAAGCCATGGGATATCCATATAGTCCTTCAGGATGTAACCCCAAGCACATAAAACTCGAATTATTCTATAGATTTTTTGATTTTTTAAAATCCATATTTTTTCAATTATCATAATAACCAATAATTAGGAGCATTACATGTCAACCACTGCTGTCTCTGAAAAATTCAAAGTAAAAGATCTCTCTTTGGCCGATTGGGGACGAAAAGAAATTATACTGGCACAAAATGAAATGCCGGGTCTTATGGCCTTGCGGACGAAATATGGCTCCGAGAAACCTTTGAAAGGAGCGCGTATTGCTGGGTCATTGCATATGACCATTCAAACCGCTGTTTTAATCGAGACTCTCATTTCTCTTGGCGCAGAAGTTCGCTGGGCATCCTGTAATATCTTCTCAACTCAAGACCATGCTGCAGCCGCAATCGCCAAAGCAGGAATCCCAGTATTTGCATGGAAAGAAGAAACAGAGGAAGAATATTGGTGGTGTACGGGTCAAACCCTGTTATTTGATAATGACCAAGGACCCAATATGATTCTCGATGATGGCGGCGACCTGACGGCCTATGTCCATGAAAAACACCCTGAAATGCTCGCAGAAATTAAGGGTGTTACAGAAGAAACCACTACCGGAGTTCACAATCTCTACAAAATGATTGAGAAAAACACTCTCAAACTACCGGCGATGAATGTCAACGATTCTGTGACTAAATCCAAATTCGATAATCTGTATGGTTGTCGCGAGTCACTGGCAGACGGAATCAAACGCGCCACTGATATCATGATTGCCGGAAAAGTGGTTGTGGTTGCTGGCTTTGGTGATGTTGGAAAAGGTTGTGCAGACTCCATGCGCGGTCTGGGTGCGAGAGTTATTGTGACTGAAATCGACCCCATTTGCGCCTTGCAAGCAGCGATGGAAGGTTATGAAGTCACTACGATGGAAGAAGCTGTTAAAGAAGGGGATATTTTTGTAACCACGACAGGTTGCGCTGACATTGTTTGCATCGAACATATGGAAAAAATGAAGAACGATGCGATTGTTTGTAATATCGGCCATTTCGATATTGAAATTCAAGTGGAAGCTTTGAATAATTTCCCAGGTATTGTTAAAGACGTTATCAAGCCACAGGTTGACAAATACACCTTTCCTGATGGTCACAGTATTGTTATGTTGGCTGAAGGGCGTCTAGTAAACCTTGGTTGTGCCACAGGGCATCCTTCATTCGTAATGTCCAACTCATTTACCAATCAGGTATTGGCTCAAATTGAATTGTACAATAAGAAATACGAAGTCGGAGTTTACACATTACCAAAAATCCTGGATGAAGAAGTCGCAAGATTACACTTGGATAAATTGGGGGTGAAACTAACAGTGCTTTCTGATAAACAAGCGAGCTATCTAAATGTCCCCAAAGATGGTCCTTACAAGCCGGAGCATTACCGATATTAATCTGCTAATCAATAAAAGCCGACCTTCTCATTGGGGAGGTCGGCTTTTTTATTACCCTCTCCGCTTGCTCTAAACCTCTATACAATATCCCCGAATTTAAAGCTTTTCATGTATTAAATATCTTCCCCGATTAATTCTGAAATTGAAAACTATTGACATTCTGTGATTTCGGTGGACTCATACCTAAATAGGCAATTTCCACAATATATGGTGCTAATAGGGCCATAACAAAACAGAGAGATATCAACATGGCAGATGCATCTAATCAATTTCAAAGCCACACTGTTTTACTGGTAGATGATTCCAAAACGGTTAGAAAAATAATTAAAGATATTTTTATCAGTATTGGTTTTAGCAACGATTTTATAAAAGAGTGTGGTAATCCGGATGACGCATTACAAATTTTGGAAAAAGATAATTTCAATCTCATCACATCCAATATGTGGATGTCTTCCAATCTAAATGGAATCGAATTCTTGGAAAAAATCCGGAATAGCAGCAATGAAAAATTACAAAAAACACCCTTTCTGTTTATTAGTGGAGAAAAAGGAATAGATCATAAAAACCAAGCTATAGGTAAAGGAGCAAACGGTTATATTTCAAAACCCTTTGTCGCTAAAAATTTTGAGACTTATCTTAATAAGATTTTTTCACAAAATCTAAAGGGAGAAGCCGCATTTTCTACCCAACCTGATGATGAAACGACTCAAGTTAGCTTCGACGAAAATCTTCAAAATGTTTCTGGGATGAAAGTCCTAATTGTCGATGACTCCCACGCAAATCTGCTAATCATTCGGGAAGTTTTGTCTGGATTAAAATTAAAAATTACAGAGTCTATTAGTGGAGAAGGGGCCTTAAAATCTCTTCTTTCCGATCTCCCAGATTTGATTTTGTTAGATATTACTATGGCCGGAATGGATGGCTATGAAACCTGTAAAACAATTAAAGCTGATAAGAAATTTAGCCACATCCCCATCATATTTATCACCTCTTTAACTGAAACAAAGGATATCATTAAAGGTTTATCTCTAGGAGCAGTGGACTACATTGCTAAGCCTTTTGAAAAACAAGAAATAATGCATCGGGTCCACAACCAACTTGTCTTCAGAAAAAGCTTCATTGAAAGGCAAACTATGATCGAGGAACTGAAAGATCTTTCTGAAAAGAAAGATCTGCTTATCAACGAATTGATGGAACTTAAGGAACAGTTAGAAGTTTCATCTAAAACAGATCCTCTAACGAATCTTCTCAATCGCAGAGGAGCTATCGAATTGATAGAAAATGAGATCTCACGTTTTCATCAAACAAATACACCCTTCAGTATTATATTATGCGATATAGATCACTTTAAACATGTTAACGATACACACGGTCACGACGCAGGGGATTTTATTCTAGAGAAGATGGGCGATATATTTAAAAGTGGCCGTCGAAAACACGATGTGGTGGCTCGTTGGGGAGGAGAGGAATTTTTAGTCCTCTTACCGGAAACAGAAATAGAAGATGGAAAATCTATGGCAGAAAAATTTCGTAAAGAGATCGAAACTGTTGAACTGGAACATAAGGGATATGAAATTCCTATAACCATGAGTTTTGGTGTTAGTCAATACGGGCGCGGCTCAGACTCCCTCGATAGTTGCTTAAAAATTGCAGACGAAAACCTCTATGAAGCTAAGGATTCAGGAAGAAATTTGGTCATTGGATAGAAATTTTTTTTATATTCAAATTGGGTTTTTCTGAAAAAAATCCTGCATCCAAGGGACGATACGCTCGTGAGCGTCTTCCACCACATAGTGTCCCGCATCCTGAACACGGTGAACTTCTGCGTCTGGAAAAATCCTCTGCCATCTTTTCAGGAAGTGGTCGTTGAACACAAAATCTTTAGCACCCCAGGCAATCATTACAGGAATTGATTTGAATTGTTCCAGATTCTCTTCAATATTTTTAACTACAGAGTAACTAGGCGCATCGGGACTTATGGGAATATCCTGAACAAAACGCAGAGTCGCAATACGGTTGGCAAAACTATCATAGGGCGCCAAATATCCTGCACGGACTTCATCTGTCATGCGTTTTTTATTCTTGCACGCCATATCTACAGCAGCCAATGCAAAAGCATTAAACCCACGAATAGCAATAGCACCAAAACCGGGAACACGACACAACTTAAGTCGCACCGGTATTTTTTCCGACAAAAATGCAGCCGTATTAAATAACACCAGCCGTTTTATTTTTTGTGGATGACGAACGGCGAATCCCATACCAATGGCTCCACCCCAGTCATGAATGACCAAGGTGATATCGTTGAGTTCCAGTTTATCCACCAATGCTTCTAGATTATCTATGTGCTGTGAAAGGGTATAATTATAGTTTTGCGGCTTATCCGATTTTCCCATGCCCATATGATCAGGGACCACACATCGATAAGATTGTTTAAACCCAAGAATCAGGTTTCTGTAATAAAACGACCAGGTAGGATTGCCATGCAACATGAGCAGGGTTTCCCCCTGCCCTTCATCAATAAAATGGTATTTATAGGAATCTAGTTCCAGAGTGTGGGAAGAAAACGGGTATAAATTGTTCACC